>JAUVZN010000034.1 GCA_030602545.1 Candidatus Aerophobota bacterium | reverse complement strand
TGGTGCTCCGGAAGATCGTTCAACGCTGGAGATTTATCGCAACTATGAATCCGCTCTGAAAAGAGCCGGTTTTGAAATTCTGTTTGCGGGAGCAAAAGAGGAATTAGGAGAGGATTTTGGTGAAGCAGCATACAATGCAATGAGGAATGTTCGTGGTGATTATTTTTACTATTTACACAGTTACGTGGAACATCAGCGCTACATAGCTGCAAAACTTTCTCGTCCCGAGGGGGATGTCTATATATCTATATTCGTATCTATAAGTATGCACAAACGAAATCCGGTGATTCAGGCTGATTTTGTTGAAGTTAAGCCTATGGAGGAAGGATTGGTAACAGCGGATACTATGATGGAAGATATGACTAGAACTGGACGGGTAGTCATTTACGGAATCTACTTTGACACAGGTAAAGCGGATGTAAAGCCTGAGTCTGAGCCAGTGCTTAAAGAGATTGCCAAACTTCTTCAGCAGAATTCCGAACTTAAATTATATATTGTAGGTCACACAGATAATGTTGGTGATTTAACTTATAACATGAAACTTTCCCAAGCCCGTGCTGACGCTGTGGTAAAAGCACTTGTTTCTAAATATGGTGCGGATGTAAACCGACTTAAGGCTTATGGTATGGGTCCTTTGGCTCCTGTGACTTCTAACAAAGCCGAAGAAGGTCGTGCAAAGAATCGGCGTGTGGAACTAGTAGAACAATAATGTGCGAAAGGGGTGTTTCGTGGGCGCTTCGGCTAACTTCGGGTTTGCGGCGTCGCTACGTGTGCCCAAAGGGGTTCGCCCCCTTTCGCAAAGCCGACGATCTGTTATACGTAATCTTGTATCTAAAGAAAATTGGAGGTGAAAATGACCTATAAGGTCTTCATAAGCCATAGCACTCGGGATCAAGGACTGGTTATATCATTCGCGAATTTACTTTCGAAGTTTGGAGTAGAGGTATTTGTCGCAGAGTGGTATCTTACTCCAGGTGAACGTCTTGATAGGAAAGTATTTGAGCAAATCGAAAAATCTGACTGTGTGGTTGTCCTGTTGACGAGGAATGGGATAAGGTCAAATTGGGTACAGCAAGAGATAGGATATGCATTGAGAAGACCTAAGATGGTACTTATTCCCCTTGTGGAAAAAGGGATAGACCAGAAAGCATTAGCAGCTGTACAAAACAAAGATTATATCGAATACGATCCCTATCAACCTCAGCAGGCTTTAATTAAAGCATCCAGTTATGTGAAATCACTGAAGTTAGGAAAAGAAGAACAAACAAAAATTCTACTCATTGCTGGAGGCATTCTTGCCTTTCTTCTTTTACTTTTTGGAGAAGAAAGATGAAGACAATTTCATATATTCCGCCTAAGGACAAGATGCTACTGAGGTTTCGTCACATAAAGGGGAAGCCGACAAAAGACCTAGGGCGATTTAAATTATGGTGGGATGAAGAGGGTTATATTTATGCTCTTGATATTACACCATACAGGGAAGAGTCGATAGAATTTAAAAAGAGACGGGGTTGGATAGAGTTAGGCGGTATCTGGAAAGGTGTAAAAATCACAGAGGAAGACATTAAAGAAGCACGCCAGGAACTACTAAAAAAAATCGAAGAAAAATGGGAGAAATGGTAATGCCATTTGTTACTGATACTCACCCTTTAGTTTGGAAGATGTCAGATGATCCTAAACTTTCCGAAAAAGTGAAGAGAATTTTTAGCGAAGAGTATATTTTCATTCCCTGCATTGCTCTTTTTGAATTACTCTACCTTGTTGAGAAGAAAAAGATTGCTGCTGATTTTGAGAGCTTTCTCGTCCTGATATCTTCATCGAAAAACTACAGGATAGAACCGCTATGCCTGCCGATAATTGAAAGAAGTAGAAGAATTCCAAGAGAAAAGGTTGCAGATCCTTGGGATAGATTAATTGCTGCTACGTCAATGCATTTAAGCTGTCCTTTAATAACTCAAGATGAGTCCCTGAAAAAGATTGGATTAGAGGTTATATGATAATAGGCAGGGCACAGTGTATGAGGTAACAAAAAAGGGGGAACAGGCTGGGAGTGCAGGGCTGCCGGAGGCAGCCCAAGCCGAATTAAAAGATTAAATTTCGGCTACTAATGTTTCAAAATAAGTTCGTACTTTCTAATAACTGCAAGTCAGGCGCTATCGTCTAGGGGACCAGGATGGGTGGTTCTCAGCCATCAGACCGGGGTTCGAATCCCCGTAGCGCCACCAGGTAAACCCCGTTAGAGACAGAATCTCTTACGGGGCGCGCGGACGAAGCCCCCTTTCTAACGGGGTAAATCTAAAGAAAGCTGAATCTCCCAGCATAGTTAATGTGTTAAAAGGGACATAAATGAAAACATACATTCCTAAACTAGCTGAAATTGAAAGAAAATGGCATCTGGTAGACGCTGAGGGAAAGATTCTGGGAAGGCTAGCCAGCAGGATCGCCCAGATTCTATCCGGCAAAGACAAACCTGTTTATACTCCCCATCTGGATGTAGGGGATTTTGTGGTGGTCATAAATGCTGAAAAGGTGAAAGTGACAGGGGGCAAGGAGGAGAAGAAGATTTATTATAGGCACACGGGATATCCTGGGGGGCTTAAAGAGAGGACATATGAGGAGCTATTGAGCAAAAAACCCCAAGACATTATCAGGAAGGCGGTACGAGGAATGCTTCCCAAGAACAAACTGGGTAGGCAGATGTTCAAGAAATTAAAAGTCTATGCTGGCTCAGAGCATCCTCATCAGGCCCAAAGACCAGAGAAGCTGGATTTTTAAGGGGAGGCTTCCATGAATATTTCGCTCAGAGATAGAATTAAGGAGGCCAAGCAGTTTATTCACAGCAAAAGCAAAATCAAACCTGATATAGGGATAATCCTGGGCACCGGACTGGGTGCTCTGGCAGGTGAGATTGAGAGCAAAACTAAACTAGCATATAAGGATATTCCCCATTTTCCTGTCTCTACTGCTCCAGGGCATGAGGGAAATCTCATTCTAGGTCTACTCAGTGGGAAGAGAATAGCAGCCATGCAGGGAAGATTCCATTTTTACGAGGCGTATTCTCTGGAAGAGATTACTTTCCCTATCCGAGTGATGAGAGAGATGGGGATAGAGCTTCTCATAGAATCAAACGCAGCGGGAGGAATGAATCCTAATTTCAAGGCAGGGGATTTGATGATCATTACCGATCATATCAATCTCACCGGCAACAATCCTCTCATTGGCCCCAATGATGATCGTCTTGGTCCCCGCTTTCCCGATATGTCCGAACCCTATGATCAAGATCTTATCGAACTTACTCAGGAAATAGCCATCCAGGAGAAGATTAGAATTCATCGGGGAGTTTATGTGGGAGTAACAGGGCCCAACTTTGAGACCCGCGCAGAGTATAGATTCTTGCGTTTAATTGGAGCAGACGCTGTGGGTATGTCTACCGTACCCGAAGTCATTGTTGCCCGTCACTCGGGGCTGCGAGTTCTAGGAATAAGCTGTATTACCGATGAGTGTATACCTGACAGGCTCAGGGCCGTTGATTTTAAGCTGGTTATCCGCGTGGCCAAAGAAGCCGAACCCAAGATAACCCGGCTGGTAAAGAGGGTAGTGGAGAAGATTTGAAAAAGAAAAGGAGTGAATCCAAGACTCACTTTTAGGGTGAGGAGGAAATGGAATATAGAAAAACTCTTAACCTTCCCAGAACGAGTTTCCCTATGAAAGCCAACCTTCCCCAGAGGGAAGCTCAAATCTTAAATTTTTGGGAGAGAAAGAAGGTCTACCAGAGGATAAGAGAGGAGCGTAAGGGCCATCCTAAATATATCCTGCACGACGGTCCTCCCTATGCCAATGGAAACATCCACATGGGGCAGGCTCTGAACAAAGTTCTCAAAGACGTAGTAGTGAAATACAAGACCATGCAAGGTTTTGACTCACCCTATATTCCTGGTTGGGACTGCCATGGTCTGCCGGTGGAGCATCAATTGTTCAAAAAATTGGGGATAAATAAGAATGAAATTTCCCGGCTGGAGTTTAGAAAAAAAGCCAGGGAATATGCCCTCCATTTTGTTAAAGAACAAAGGAATCAATTTAAGAGATTGGGAGTGTTCGGAAGGTGGGAAAATCCTTATCTTACCTTAAGCCCCTCGTACGAGGGAGAAGTTATCGGGGCATTTGGCAAACTGGCTCAAAGACAATATATCTATAGAGGACTCAAACCCATTCGCTGGTGCTTCCGCTGCCAGACAGCTCTGGCTGAAGCAGAAATAGAATACAAGGAGAAAGAGTCCCCCTCTATTTATGTAAAATTCCCGGTGAAAGACAGCCTTAGTCTAACTTCTTCACGCCTTCCTGTCTATCTTTTAATATGGACAACTACTCCCTGGACCCTGCCGGCAAATCTAGCTGTGGCTATTCATCCTCATCATCTCTACGCGTTAGTTCAGTTAGATAAAGAAATTCTTATTCTAGCTAAAGATCGTCTAGCAAGACTCAAGGAAGAGATTGGAATAAAGCCTGCCAGAGTCGTTTCGGTGCACGAGGGAGAGAAACTGAGGGGACTGAGGTACAAGCACCCCTTTATAAATAGAGAATCAGAGGTTCTTACGGCGAATTATGTTTCACTGGATGAGGGTACTGGATGTGTACATACCGCTCCCGGGCATGGAGATGAGGATTATGTCCTTGGCCTGGAGCATAACCTGCCCGTTCTTTCTCCCGTAGATGGAGAAGGGAAGTTTACCTCTCAGGCAGGAGATCTGAAGGGAATCCAGGTTTTTGAAGCTAATTCCCTTATTATAGAGAAGCTTAAACAAAAGGGGTATCTTTTACACCATGAAAAAGTAGTTCATTCCTATCCTCATTGCTGGAGATGTGGGTCTGCTTTAATCTATAGAGCCACTCCCCAGTGGTTTCTAGTTGTGGACAAGCACAATCTGAGAGAAAAGGCTATAAAAGCAGTTAAAAATGAGGTGGACTGGATTCCTCCTGTAAGTAAAATGAGAATGGGGAGTATGCTCAGGGAAAGACCGGATTGGTGTCTTTCCCGGCAGAGATACTGGGGGGTGGGAATTCCGGCAGTTCACTGTCAGGGTTGTGGAGAAGCTATTATAGATGAAGAAATCATTGGTAAAATCAAAAACCTCACCTCCAAATATGGCTCGGATTGCTGGTTTGAAGAACCTGTTGAGCATATCCTGCCTCCAGGCTACAGGTGTCCCCGATGCGGTGGAGAAAAATTCAAAAAGGAAGAGGATATTATTGATGTCTGGTTCGAATCAGGAGTTTCCCATCAGGCTGTACTTGTCCAGGAAGAGACCCTAGGAGACCCCTCTGATCTGTATCTGGAGGGATCAGATCAACATCGAGGTTGGTTCCAGACTTCTCTTCTTACTTCTATGGCTCTCAAAGGCAGACCCCCCTATCGAGGGGTTCTTACCCATGGGTTCGTGGTGGATTCAGAAGGAAGAAAAATGTCCAAATCTCTGGGCAATGTAGTTGATCCTCAGGAGATTGTTTCTACTCGTGGAGCAGATGTCTTAAGACTCTGGGCATCTCTTGAGGACTATACCCAGGATATTAGAATTTCCGAGGAGATTCTTAAGTACACAGTGGAAGTTTACCGAAGAGTAAGAAATACCTGTAGGTTTCTTTTGGGAAACCTTTATGATTTTGATTACTTGAGGGACACTCTACCTCCTGAAGAACTACAGGACATTGATAGATGGCTCCTTTCTCGCCTTCAAAAGCTAATAAAAAAAGTGACAGCTAGCTTTGAAAAATTCAAATTTCATGAAGCTGTTCACCTTCTTCACCTTTTTGCAACCAATGAGCTGAGTTCTTTCTATTTCGATGTCTTAAAAGACAGACTCTATACTTTCCCTCCAGATTCTAAGGGGAGAAAATCAGCTCAGACCATTTTGTGGCATTTACTTATATCTTTAACCAAACTTATGGCTCCTATTCTCTCCTTTACCTCTGAGGAGGTATGGGGGTATATGAGAAAGATGGAGGAAGGCGCCTCTGGAGAAGGTTATTCTCCTCTGGAGGAGAGTGTCCTTCTTTCTTCGTGGCCCCAGGTAGATAATAATCTCCTCAATGAGAATCTGGAGACAATTTGGAAGAAAGTGTTGAAAGTGAGGGAAGGGGTACTGAAAAAATTGGAGGAAGCGAGAGGTGCTGAGATAATAAGGAGTTCTCTGGAGGCCAGGGTGACTATAATCGCTCCCTTCTCGGAGCTCTCCTCATTGAAAGATTTAGGGGACCGGTTAAAGGAAGTTTTCATTATTTCAGAGGTTCAGCTGCAGGAAGGTGAAGAGCTCGAGATTCGGGTAAGCCGGGCCGAAGGCAGGAAATGCGAACGCTGTTGGAACTATAGTCTCTATGTGGGAAGCGACAAGGAATATCCTACCCTTTGCCAGAGATGCCGGAAAGCTATTGAAGAGTTTACCGGATGAGCAGCTTCTAATGTATCCAGTTCTTTTGAGGATTGGCAGTTTTCCTATTTATACCTATGGTTTTTTGATGGCTTTGGCCTGGGCAGCAGGAGTAACCCTTTTTCTTTACCAGGGAAGGAAAAGTGGTTTAGAAGAAGTATTGTTAGGATTTTCCTTCTGGATCATCATATCCGGTGTGATAGGGGCCCGGGCATTTTATGTATTGGGCAACCTTTACTGGTTTCTTAGACATCCGGAAAAGATCCTGTTCCTCTGGCAAGGCGGTCTAACCTTGTATGGAGGTCTTCTTTTTGCTGTGATCGGTGCTCTTTGTTACACTTACCGCCATCATCTTTCATTCTGGAGGATTGCCAATATAGCCGCTCCTTCCATTGCCCTGGGCGTAAGCATTGGAAGAATGGGATGTTTTTTTAACGGATGCTGCTATGGAAAACCCTGGAAGCTGGGACTTATTTTTCCTGTCAGTTCACCTGCGGGGAAAGCCTTTCCTCATCAGCCTATAATACCCACCCAGCTTATCTCTTCGATGAACCTCTTAGCGATTTTTCTTGTCTTGAGCCTCTTGAGAAGACAGGACAGGTGGAGAGGTCAACTTTTCTCCTTTTTTCTCTTGTTTTACTCTGCACATCGCTTTGGCATTGAGTTTTTAAGAGCTGACCATCTTCCTATCTTTCTTTATTTGACCACAGCTCAATTTGCCAGTATATTTCTGGCAATTCTCGCTATGGGCATGCTGTGGAAGAAAGGAAAAACTTGAGTGAGGGAGCTGTGAGGTGGACAGGAGGCCGCTAAGCTATAGGTTCCGAGTGGAAGAAGAGAAAAAATTAAGACTGGACTTATTTTTAAAGAACAATCTCCCTCATCTATCCCGTTCTTTCATCCAAGGAGCCATCCAGAGAGGCGAGGTAAAAGTTGATGGGGAACTTAGAGAAAAGGATTATTCTCTTCAGAGGGGACAAATTGTTATTTTGACTCTCTCCTCTCCCGTTAAAATAGAGGTTAAGCCGGAAGCTATTCCTCTGGACATTTTATGGGAAGATGAGACTCTCATGGTGGTCAATAAATCGCCTGGCATGCTGGTTCATCCTACTTCTCGTCAAACCAAAGGCACTTTAGTCAATGCTCTTCTTCATCACTCTCCCCGTCTTTCCACCCTGGGAGGCTGGGGACGTCAGGGTATCGTTCATCGTCTGGACAAGGATACCTCCGGAGCCGTGGTAGTGGCCAAAGATGATCATACCCATCTAGCTCTGGCTTCTCAATTTCGCAAACGTATAGTTAAGAAGATCTACCTGGGCTTGGCGCAGGGAAATCCTCCCCAGGATAAAGGTAGAATAGCCACCAGAATTGAGAGAAGTTCACATGGTGGTATTAAGATGAGCATTAAGGGAAGAGGAGGACGAGAGGCCGTTACTGAATATAAAGTGCTTAAAAAGTGGGAGGACTGCTCTCTTTTAGAACTTCATCCCTTGACAGGCAGAACCCATCAGATTCGTCTTCATCTCCATTTAATTAACTGTTATTTGGCGGGGGATACCCTTTATGGAGGGAAAAAGGGACGAAATTTTCCCTATCCTGTAAAGAGAACTATGCTCCATGCCAGAGTTTTGGGATTTTTTCATCCCGGGAAAAGAGACTGGATGGAATTTACGGCTCCTCTACCTCAGGATATGAAGGAAGCAATGGACTTTCTTGATTCCTCGGAAAACCCCGAAGATGGGTTTAGTAAAGGGCCTCCATAAAAAAGCTCGGCTGGTCGGGGAAGGGAAAATTTAGTGAAAGGGAGATCATAATGTCTTTGAAAGGGAAGGTAGCCATAGTTACCGGAGGTGGTCAGGGAATCGGCAGGTCAATTGCTTTGCGACTGGCTAAGGAAGAGGCGAAAATTGCCATATTTGACATTAAGGAGGAATTAGCCCGGGCTGTGGCTGAAGAAATAGCCACAAATAGAGGTGAAGCCATATCTTTCCAGGTAGATGTGAGGAGTATGGAAGAGGTCAAACAGGCTGTCAATCAGACAATTGACAAATTTAGGCACATTGATATATTAGTCAACAATGCTGGCATCAATAAGGACAGGTTGTTCTTAAGAATGGAGGACGAGGACTGGAGCAGAGTTCTTCAAGTTAACCTCACTGGGACCTTTAATTGCATGAAAGTGGTCCTAAGGCCGATGGTGAAAAACAGGTATGGTCGAATAGTCAATGTCTCTTCTGTAGTTGGAATAAAGGGCAACGTAGGACAGGCCAATTACGCTGCTTCTAAAGCTGGAATCATTGGTTTGACTAAGTCGGTAGCTCGAGAGGTAAGTAGATATGGTATTACGGTTAACGCAGTTGCCCCGGGATTCATTGATACCCCTATGACCAGAAAATTAGGAAAGGAGAAGAGACAGGAGTTCATATCTCAAATCCCTATGGGGAGAGAGGGAACTCCTGAGGAAGTGGCAGATCTGGTTTCTTATCTGGTTCGAGATGAAGCCGCCTATATAACCGGGGAAATTGTGAGAATAGATGGGGGCCTGGCTATGTAAGACGCCGTGAGGAACTCCAACCTAATTTAGAAAAAAGATCATCAAAGAGTACAAGGTCACTAAAAAGGAGGTCAAAGTATGACGAAGGACGAGATCTTGAAGAAAGTTAAAGAAATCACTAGTGAACAGCTTGGAGTAGATGAAGCTCAGATTACCCCCGATGCAAAATTTGTGGATGATCTAGGAGCCGATTCCCTGGATACGGTAGAGCTTGTGATGGCCCTGGAAGAGGAATTTGACCTGGAGATCTCCGACGAAGATGCAGAAAAGCTGGTTACTGTGCAGAAAGCAGTGGATTACGTTGAAGATCATCTGGAGGAATGAAGTCCGAGGGGCCTGCCCCAAGGATTTTTATGTAGAAGGCGAAAGAGAATATGAGTCACCGAGTGGTAATTACCGGAATGGGTGTAGTTTCCCCTATTGGTATTGGACTGAAACAGTTCAGAGCTGCCCTTTTTGCTGGAGAAAATGGGGTGGATCGAATAACCCATTTTGATCCCTCCCCCTACCGTTCTCAGATGGCCGGAGAGGCAAAAGACTTTGATCCTTCCCGATACTTTTCTTCCCGAGAAGCAAAACACATGGATAGATTTACTCAATTTGGAATGGTAGCAGCGGAAGAGGCCATCCAGCAGGCAGGGCTAGAGACTGAAAAGGAGGATCTTACCGAGATAGGAGTTTTGATTGGGTCTGGAGTGGGAGGACTTTGGACCATTGAAAAAGAAAAAACTGTCTTGATGGAAAGGGGTCCCCAAAGAGTAAGTCCTTTTCTGGTTCCTATGCTCATCACTGACATTACCTGTGCTCAGGTGGCTATCAAATACGGGTTTTCTGGTCCTAATTTTTCTATTTCTACTGCCTGTGCCACCGGTAATCACGCCATAGGAGAGGCTTTCAAGATTATGCAGAGAGGAGATGCCCAGGTGATGATTGCTGGGGGAGCCGAAGCCGCTATCACACCTCTAGGGCTGGCTGGGTTTTGCTCAATGCGGGCCTTGTCCACGAGGAATGGAGAGCCGGCAAAGGCATCCCGTCCATTTGATCGGGAAAGAGATGGATTTGTCATCGGAGAAGGGGCTGGAGTAGTGGTTCTGGAGGAGTTAGAGAGAGCCGGGAGGAGAGGGGCATGCATCTTGGGTGAAATCATAGGATTCGGGATGAGCGAAGATGCTTATCATATTACTCAACCCATCCAGGACGGAAGCGGTATTAGAAAAGCCATGGCCAATGCTCTGACCGATGCAAAAATCCCTCCTGAAAAAATAGATTATATCAATGCCCACGGTACCTCTACCCCTTTCAATGATAGGATAGAGACCCTGGCTATCAAAGCTCTCTTCGACAGTCATGCCTATAAAGTCCCCATTAGTTCCACCAAATCTATGACTGGTCATCTACTGGGAGCTACCGGTGGTGTAGAAATTATCGCCTGTGTGCTCTCTCTTAGGGAGGGGGCAATTCCCCCCACCATTAATTACGAATTTTCTGATCCAGACTGTGATCTGGACTACGTCCCCAATCAAACTCGAGAGGCCAGAATACAGATCGCTCTTTCTGATTCTATGGGTTTCGGGGGGCATAATTCTGTTTTAATAGTCAAGAAATTTTGAGTTGGCATTTTCCCTATCGAGCCTTCTCCCCTCGGCAAAGCTTACCCCCGTTTTGTCTCAAGCAAACTATAAAAGAGATTACTGAGTTCAGGTTTATGAGATGCAAATAACTCCCTCCCGGAGAGGAAAACTAGGGGAACTTCAGAGCCGGCTGGGCACAAAATTTAAGAATCTTAACCTTCTCAATCAAGCCTTGACGCACTCATCATATATCCGATCAAAGGGGAAAAAGAGCCTCTTTGATTATGAAAGATTGGAATTTTTGGGTGATGCAGTTCTGGAGCTGGTCACAGCAGAGTATCTGTTTAGAGAGTACTCCCAGTTATCCGAGGGCGAACTTTCGAAATTGCGATCCAAGCTGGTTTCTAAAGAATCTCTTTCTAACTACGCCCGAGAGATTGAGGTAGGGAAATATCTGTTGATCGCCAAGGATCAGGAGGGAATCCAATCCCAGGATACCTTGTTGGCAGACGCCTATGAGGCTGTAATCGGGGCTGTTTACCTGGATGATGGTCTCCAGGTCAGCCGGCAGCTTATCCTGTTATTCCTGCTCTCGCAAAAAGGGAAAATGCAGCAGATAAATGATTTTAAATCATACCTGCAGGAGTATGTTCAGTCGAAACATAAATCTCTCCCGCGCTATAAAGTGATCCAGGAAACTGGACCGGACCATCAAAAAAAATTCAAGGTAGAAGTTCAGATTAAAGGGAAAATTATGGGTAAAGGATGGGGACTCAGTAAGAAAAAAGCGGAGATAATGGCGGCTCGATTTGCCTGGAAGAGGATAAAAACTGCTGAAGGACGCCGTCAGAAAAAAGGATGATAGATGGAGGGTGGGTTTGTTGATGATTGGTGCTTCAGGGTTGAGAGGAATAGTGG
>JAUVZN010000065.1 GCA_030602545.1 Candidatus Aerophobota bacterium | reverse complement strand
AAATTTTCCTCGGAAGATAGCGCTATAAGGATTGGTCTTTCCTCTGTAAGGGGGGTGGGACCTTCCTCGCTGGAGGAAATCTTAAGGGAAAGAAGAAAGAAAACGTTTGAGAGTTTGGAAGATTTCTCTCTTCGGGTTAGGATTGCAAAGCCTCTCCTGGAGACTCTTATGCTTTCCGGGTGCTTCGATTCTCTTAACGGAAATGAGGCGCATCATTCCCTTGAGAGAAAGGTGGCTTTAGAAATGGACCTTTTGGGTCTAAATCTTAGCTCTCATCCACTCCTTATTTTCAGGGAAATCTTGAGGAGAATAAAAAGAGTAAAAAGTGCTAGCTTATCAAAAATAGCTGAAGGAGAGACAGTGAATGTAGCAGGTATTAAGACTATCCTGCATACCCCTCCTACCAAAAGCGGTCAGAGAGTAGTTTTTGTTACTCTGGAAGACGAAGAAGGTTTGATCGATGTTACTATTTTCCCTTCAGCTCAAGAGGACTGTGCCAGAGATATCTTTGAAGCTGATCTTCTCTTGATAGAAGGCTATGTGCAAAAATATGGCCCGGCTGTCTCATTGATAGCTAATAAGGCTTTTGACCTGAGAAAAATGTAGCTCAAGAACAGAACAAAAATCTCTCCTGTACGAACTTTTATATCAAATACGAGCAATCTAACGGTGCTTGACCTTTCCTTAGCAAGGGGCTAACATACACATAATCGATGAGGGAAACCTTTTATGGACAGGGTAAAAAACTTTCTTGAGTTTCTAAAGCACAGCTCTCGCTACTCAAGCAGGATAGTGCACGTTGAAGAGATACCTCCCCATGAGGCCCAGCTCCGAGAGCCAGAGGTACCCTTCCCCCCACCCATCGAATCCTATCTTGAATCTCAGAGGATTCCTAATCTATATTCACACCAGGTGGAGGCCATAGAAGCTATCAGAGAAGACAAGAATGTCATTGTTACTGCGGCAACCGGAAGCGGGAAGACTCTTATCTATAATCTTTCCGTCTGGGAAAGAGTCTTGAAGGACCCTCAAACCAAGGGTCTTTATATTTTCCCCACCAAAGCTTTGACTCAGGATCAACTCACCAGCATTGAGGAATTTGTTCCATTATGCAAGGATTTAGAGATTAAAGCTCATATTTACGATGGCGATACTTCTGCTTTCAAAAGAAGAAAGATTAAGGAAAGTCCACCTCATATTCTCCTTACCAATCCTGACATGCTGCAGATGGGGATCCTGCCTTTTCATTCTGCCTGGAAAGATTTCCTGTCCAAACTTCGCTTTGTCATCTTAGATGAACTTCACACATACAGGGGTATTTTTGGAACTCATGTAGCCCACGTTATGAGAAGAATGAAACGAATTCTTGCCCTCTATGGTAGTGAGGTTCAGTTTATTGCATCCTCCGCTACCATAGATACCCCGGAAGAATTTGCCCAGAGTCTAACCGGAGAAAAGTTCATTGCGGTCAAAGGAAACGGTGCTCCTTCCAGCAGGAAGTACTTTGTCCTCTGGGAGAGTGAAGCAAGCTCTTACACAGAAGCAACCAATGTTTTTCTGGAGAGCCTGGATCACGGTTTGAAAACAATACTCTTCACCAAGGCCAGAAGAACAGCTGAACTTGTATCCTCCTGGATTAAGGAGGAGCGCCCTGACCTTTCCTCAAAGGTTGCTTCATACAGAGCAGGCTATCTTCCCTCTGAAAGAAGAGCCATTGAAGCTGATCTTTTTGGAGGAAGGCTGGCCGGGGTGGTATCAACCAGTGCTCTGGAGCTCGGCATAGATGTGGGAGAGTTGGATTGCTGTATTCTCTTGGGCTATCCCGGATCAATTGTGAGCACCTGGCAGAGAGGAGGCAGAGTGGGAAGAGGCAAAAAAGATGCTCTTATCATAATGATAGGCCTGGACGATGCCCTGGATCAGTATCTTATTCATCATCCAGAAGACTTTTTTTCCCGAACATGGGAAAAGATGACAATTAACTTAGAAAACAAACCTATTACCTACGAGCATCTTCCCTGTGCAGCAGCAGAGCATCCTTTGTCTGCAAGCGACAGAATGATTTATGGAGAGGGTTTTTCTTCTTCTGTTGCCCGACTGGAAAAAAAGGCTGAACTTTTCAGAGATAAGGAAGGAGAGAGGTGGTATTCTCGGAAAAAATATCCTCAAAGAGATATCAATATTCGCTCCATTGGCGAAGTCTATACCATCATTAACCTTAAAACCGGTAAGGTAATGGGAGATGTAGATGAGACAAGACTTTATCATGAATGTCACCCTGGCGCTATTTACCTTCACCGGTCAGAAGAATATGAAATACTCCATCTTAACCAATCTACACGGTGCGTCTATGCTCGTAGGAGAAACGTTAATTATTACACTCAGGTAAGTTCCTGGGAAAAAGTGGAAATTCTAAAAGTAATTAGGGAAAAGGAGGTGGGCACATCGAGAATAAGTCTCGGTGAAGTCAGAGTAACTGAACACATCACAGGGTTTGAGAAGCGGAGAAAACATGATCAAAGCTTAATTAGTGAACATCCCCTTAGCCTTCCAGAAAGCAGTTTCGAAACAGTTTCACTCTGGCTTGAACTACCCTCTAACTTGAGTGAAATTGTGGCGGCAAAAGGCGCCAATTTTCCCGGTGCTCTGCATGCCACAGAACACGCCACCATAGCGATCTTTCCCTTAAAAGTACCCTGTGACAGACAAGATATAGGAGGCTATTCTTTCCCTGTTCATGCGGAAACTCGGACGCCTACGATCTTCATTTACGATGCCTATCCTGGAGGAGTAGGTCTAGCCGAAAGAGCATTTGAGATTCCGGGGGAGCTTTTTCAAACCACTCTTAAACTCATTAAGAGTTGCTCGTGCAAGAGAGGGTGCCCTTCCTGTATCCAATCGCCGAGGTGTGGTAGCGCAAATAAACCATTGGACAAGGAAGGAGCTATTCTACTTTTAGACTATCTCCTGTCGCCAGAGTCGGGAGCTGTTGAACCAATTCAAGAATCAGCTCTGGGAGAAAGAAACAAGAGTCCTAAAAAGAGAATTACAAGGCGGCTGGAAGATGTTATTTTCTTTGATCTTGAGACACAAAAGACTGCTGAAGAGGTAGGAGGATGGGAGAGAAGCCACCTCATGAGGGTATCAGTTGCGGTGGTCTATAGCCTCAGAAACAACAAATTCCAGGTGTTTTGGGAAGGCAAAATTAAGCAACTCTTAGACCAGCTTTTGGCTAAAGACTTAGTTGTAGGCTTTAATATAAAGAGATTTGATTACCGGGTGCTTTCCTATTATACTCCTTTTGATCTTTTAAAGGTTCAAACTTTGGACATACACGAAGTTGTAGGTAAACATCTGGGTTTTCCTTTGAGTCTGGAGCATCTGTCTCAAGCTACCCTGGGTTATGGGAAAATCGGAAATGGCCTAGATGCAATACGCTGGTTTAGGGAAGGCAGGATGAGTAAACTCGCCGAGTACTGCAGGCATGATGTAAGAATAGTTAAGGAGCTTTATGAATATGGGGGAAAGCACGGCTATCTTTTATTCGAAGATAAGAGCAAAGGAGCGCTGAGAATCCCTGTAAGCTGGAGATAACAACCTCTGACATTTATTTTCTACGAAGTCGAGTACCCTCTGGAGAAGAGCCCATGTACACTGTAAAATCTATTAATAAACTGGTCAAAGAATTTAGCAATCTACCCGGTATAGGAGAGAAATCGGCCCAACGTCTGGTCTTCTTTATCTCAAGAACTTCCAAAGAATACGGCAAAAGACTCATCGAGGCTATAAGAGAAGTTATGGAGAAGGTAAAATATTGTTCTGTCTGTGGCAGTGTTACCGAAAGTGACCCTTGCCCAATCTGTCAAGATAGGACAAGAGATAAATCAATTATTTGTGTTGTGGAAGAACCATGGGATGTTTTCGTTTTTGAAAAAACAGGAAAATTCAGGGGTTTATATCATGTTCTTGGTGGGGCTATTTCGCCCACAAAAGGGATGAATCCCCAGGATATCAATATTGGGGGTCTTTTGAAAAGAGTCAAGACTCACAAGATAAGAGAGGTCATTCTAGCTACTGATCCCAATACGGATGGACAGGCAACAGCTCTTTACATCGCAAAACTACTTAAGGGCCGGGGCATCAGTGTAACCCGCTTGGGGATGGGACTTCCCGTAGGAGGAGACCTGGAGTTTGCTGATGAGGACACGCTCTCTCATGCCCTGGAGGGAAGACGGGCGATGTGAAATGATTCCTAGGGACTTCTCAATCAGATGAAGGATGAGAGCATGAAACTCTATAAGACGGATGCCATAGTTTTGTCAGACTCTGACCTGGGAGACCAGGACAAGATAATAACGCTTCTTTCCCATCGCTACGGCAAGATAAGAGCAGTAGCCAAAGGTGCGAGAAGGCTGAAAAGTAGATTTGCCCCTGCTATGCAAATGCTCTCATATGTAACCGCAGTTCTGTATAAAAGCAAGCGGATAGAGGTAGATACATTTAATGAATGTAAAATTAACTCTTCCTTTCTTGGAATCAGAAATGAGCTGCTTAGGCTGGCCTATGGCTATTATTCTATTGAACTAATCATGAAATGCGTCCACGGAGCCGAGACTCCTCCATTTCTTTTTGATCTCGTATTGAAGATACTCTTCTTACTGGAGAAGATTCCCAAAGAGAGCCTACCGGTCCTCATGCGCTCCTTCGAGCTGAGAATGCTGACCATATTGGGATACAGGCCATATCTTGCAGGTTGCGTAGAGTGCCACCAGAAGGTAGAAAAGAATAGACGAGTCTTTTTTAGTGGATATGAGGGGGGCATTCTCTGTGCTAATTGTAGCAAAGAGAAAAGGGGGAAGCTCGTATCTTTCGAGACTATTCAGTGGATGAAGTTTCTTAGGACCGTCTCCCTGGATAAGTTAGCTAACCTTAAATTAAGCCATCGGGTCAGCGAGGAGCTCAAAATTATTCCCAAAAGCTACATTCCCCACAGAGTAGGGGAGGAGGTTCTCAGCTACACTTTCATTGAAACGGTACAGGCTTTGGAGACAGAGGTAGAGACGGCCAAGAAAACAAGCTCTCCCTCGACCGAGACAAGAGTTTCGTGGATTGACCAGGAATAAGAAGCTGTGCCTGAGCTTGGCCATACCTTTAGGTAAGAATTATCTTAAGCCTAATTTACGAAGGAGGTGAGGAAGATGGCTATCTATGTGATGCTCACAACTCTGACTAGCGAGGGAAGAAAAACGGTGAGAGAAAAACCTGAAAGGATAAAAGAGGTCAATGAGGAAGTGGAGAAGATGGGGGTAAGACTGCTAACTCAATACGCTCTCATGGGTCCTTACGATTTTGTAACTATTCTGGAGGCTCCAAACAATGAGGTTGCATCCAGAGTTGCAGTTGAACTGGGCTCTAGAGGCACTGTTCAAACTATGACCCTGCCCGCCATCCCAGTGGCTGAGTTTATCAGGACCCTGAAAAAATAGTAACTTCACGGCGAGTCTCTCCTTCTGCAAGGGGAGGAATTGAAGGTAGGGTTTTTGTAAGAAAAATGCCTCTCATATAGCAAAACAAGCTTTTTATATACCAAAACAATTAGATAACAGAACTTTAAGTTTTTGCCGCAGGACAGAAAAAGAATAGTATCTTTTTCCCAGCTCGTAGTTGCAATCAACCATCTCTTTCGCCAGGACAGGATCCTCAAGAACTTTTCTGGTAAGCTCAACTGCTCTGGAATCCACATAATCGTCCAATTCGATTACCTTAAACCCCTTGGGTTTAATATCTATGGCATATACAGAATAATTGTTAACTACGATAGGTCTTCGAAAGTATACAGCCTCCACAAAGGCATTACCAAAACCCTCAAAATTAGAAGGATAGGTTACAAGATCTGCGTGATGATAGAGATCCTGAGGAGTATATATCTTCCTTCCATCAGGGGTTTTTCCTCGATAAGGCTTAATAATATCAGAGATAAACAATGTATTCACATTCATAAGCAAGGAATACTCGCGCAGTCTCCTCTCATACTCATGGCCTTCATCCCCTGAGGCATGTGAGATGATGAGTTTTGTCTTTATTCCCAACCGGCTCACCAGCTCTATGGAATGTTCAACCCCTTTGCGCTTAACCACTCTTGTGGGCTGAAGGATCAAAAGCTCATCAGCTTTAAGACCGAGAGATTCCCGTATGTCAGAGGAATAATCGTCAACAGAGGGAGGATTCTCAAAACCCATAACATTTGGAATTATGGTTGCCGAGATACCTGTTCTAAGACTTAACTGGTTATCTTGTGAGGAGTTTATTACTACGTGCTGAATAGATGGTAGGTGTGGGGGAAAAGCCATATTAAGATAATCCCAGACAGCATTTGTTAGAAATCGTTTGCGTTCCCAGAAAAAATCATGGTGATGAGCAATAGTGGGAATTCGTGTCTCAGCTATTACCTCAGTAATAGCAAGTCCCAGAGGGATATTCAGAGGAATGGTAAGAGCGTTTTCTGG
>JAUVZN010000042.1 GCA_030602545.1 Candidatus Aerophobota bacterium | reverse complement strand
ATTGCTGCTGTAGTCATTGGTGGAACAAATCTCTATGGTGGTGAAGGTGGTGTTGTCGGTTCAGTAATTGGCGCATTTATAATGGGCACGCTGGGTAACGGTTTGAATTTGCTTAATGTTTCTGCTTTCTGGCAGCGAGTCGTTATGGGTTTAATCGTTATTGGTGTTGTTGTTTTTGATCAATGGCGAAGAAGACGATTTGCTGTCTAAAACTAGATATTTAACCTGCCTTTCCCCAGTCGCAAAGTAAAAATGAAAATAAAAGGCTGACCAGGCTATCAGAGTAGCAAACTCAAAAACCTTGAAGGAAATGCAAATGGAGAGAAGGGGAGGATACGTAGGCAATCTCTTGAGGGTTAATCTGAATGATAAAACTTACCATCTGGAGCATCTGGATGAGGCGTCATTGGACCTATTTTTGGGGGGAAGAGGTATAGCTGCTAAAATTTATTTTGAGGAGCTTCCTCCAGAAGTTAGGCCACTGGATGAGGAAAATAAGTTAATCTTCGTGACCGGACCCTTGACGGGAACCATTGTCCCCGCCAGCACCAAATTCCAATGTGCTACTAGATCAGCGGAGACCGAGGTATACCTTTGCTCTAACTCAGGAGGAGATTTTGGCCCTCAGCTCAAATTTGCTGGCTATGATGGACTGGTAATTGAAGGTAAATCTTCAGAGCCTGTATACCTTTTTATAAGTGATGATAAGATAGAATTTAAAGATGCACATGTTCTCTGGGGCAAGAGCACCCGAGAGGTCTATAAGGCTCTCCAAACCACGTACCCTGAAGCCGGGATAATGTGCATTGGGCCCGCTGCAGAAAAAAAAGTAGCTTTCTCCTGCATTAAAGTAGATGGTAGGACTTTTGGTAGAGGTGGAGCGGGAGCAGTTATGGCTTCCAAGAACCTTAAAGCTATAGTAGTTAAAGGTAAAGG
The DNA here is from genome assembly GCA_030602545.1 of Candidatus Aerophobota bacterium. GTDB lineage: Bacteria > Aerophobota > Aerophobia > Aerophobales > AE-B3A > SOJT01. The sequence goes on along the minus strand of JAUVZN010000042.1, from coordinate 8,550 downwards.
AAAGCTAAGTTATGCTGACCTGACCGAGCTTAAAAAGAGAATAAAACCCCGGGAGATAAGGAAAGCTTGCCAGAGCTTGGCTGACTATGGAAGACCTATCTATACAGAAGCAATAAATGAGCTGGGCTGTTATCCTGTGAGGAATTTCCAAACAGCGGTATTTAAGGAGGTAGATAGGGTTAGTGCCCCATTTATGAAGCAAAATTTCTTCATCAAAAATGGTGCCTGTTACAGATGCCCTGTGGCCTGTCTCAAGGTTTGCCAGGTGAAAAGTGGCAGCATGGCTGGACAAACAGTGGCTCCGGAATATGAAACCATATGGGCACTGGGAGCTCAGTGTGGGATATCGGATTTTAATGCAATTTTATCGGCTAACCTGCTTTGTGACGAGTATGGCATGGATACAATATCTACCGGTAACATAATTGGTTTTGCCATGGAGTTATACGAAAGGGATATGATTGGCAAGGAGGATACCGGAGGCCTAGAGCTGAAGTTTGGTTCTTCTGAAGCCCTGAAAGGAGCAATTGAGCTCATCGGTCAAAGAAAGAAAATAGGCGATATCCTGGCCCAGGGATTTCTGGGTATTGCCGGTAGAATCCCTGATTCAAAGCGTTACATGATGCAGGTTAAGGGGATGCCCTTCGCTGCCTATGATCCCAGAGGCTTCTATGGCATGGGACTAACTTACGGCACTTCCTCCAGAGGTGCCTGTCATAATGTGGGTGGCTGGTCAATCAGGGCCGAGCTTTTAAGTGGTGAATACGACAGGTTTGCCCTGAAGGGTAAGGGTAAGCTAATAAAGAGCATTCAGGATACAAGGGCCTATATTGATTCTTTGGGTATATGCACAGTTGTTAGAAGAGCCCTTGGATTTACGGATAAACCTGATCCTACCATATTGAATCTTGTAACTGGCCTGGATTTTGCAGATAAGTTCATGGAGATAGGTGAGAGAATCTATAATCTGGAGAGGCTTATATTAGCAAGAGAGGGGATAAGCCGAAGAGATGATATGCTTCCCGAAAGAATAATGAAAGAGAGGCTTCCCGATGGACCGGCCAAGGGACATGTGTTAACTAAAGATATGTATGATATCGAGCTTAATGAATATTATGAGGTAAGGGGATGGAATAAGGATGGTATACCCACTCAGAATAAATTAGAGGCTCTTTCCTTGCAAGATATGTTGGTCTCTTTTAAAGAGGGTATAGGATTATGATGATAAAAGTGAAGTTTCTCTCTCCTGTAAGAGAGTTGTTAAAAAGAGAGGAAGAAGAGATTGAGATTGATAGAGATTTCACAGTGATGGATCTGCTGGAGAGGTTGGCGGTTAAATACGGAGAATCCTTCAGGCAAGTTCCCTGTATTATATTGGTAAATGATAAAGGAATTAACCAACTGGAAGGAGAGAGAACTAAGCTAAAAGAAGGGGATATGGTGGCTTTCCTCCCAACGTTATCTGGAGGATAACTAGTACAATTATAAGGACAAAAAGGTGGCTGTTAAAGTGTTTGTCACCTCCCCTTCCTTGGAAAGGATGGTAAGGGAATCAGCGAAGTTACTGAAACAACAAAGGTTACAAGATTATCTGGAATGAACTGGTGAGATCTTTAAAGGAAAAGGTGATGAAGAGGAAAAAGGGGGTAAAATGAAAGGGTTGATGGAGCCCATAAAGACTCTGGTGAGCTTTAAAAAAGGTGTGGTATATCCTGATGGGGTAAATGAGAGAAAGCTAAATGAGATGCGGGGAATGTATGTCGATGATTTTACCTTTGAGACGCTTTTGTCCCAAGATAACCCCTTGATCTATGAGGTAAAAGAAATAAACATCCCCCAAGAGAAGGGTCACATAATCTATAGCACTACCACAATCTATCCGGGAAAAGTAGGGAAGGAGTATTTCATGACCAAGGGACATTTCCACCTGAGGGAAGATACTGCTGAGATTTACTTTTGTCTTGAAGGGGAGGGTTATCTTTTAATGCAAACCAAGGAAGGGAGAGCCTCCGCTATTCATATGAAACCGGGAGTGCTGGGATACATACCTCCTTACTGGGGCCATAGGACCATGAATACCGGGGATAGGGAATTTGTTTTTCTTGCTCTCTTTCCCGGAGATGCGGGGCATAATTACGAGATTGTGGAAAAACACGGATTTTCCAAAATAATGGTGGAAGAAAACGGTAAACCTGTTTTGAAAGATAATCCTAAATATACTCTCTGAGGGAGTCACCATGGCAGAGAAATCATACCTTATGGGAGTTGATCTTGGTACCGCTGGAACAAAGGCAGCTATTTTTGATGAGGAGGGAAATTTATTTGCCGATGCCTATGAGGAGTCAAGGCTTTCTTATCCCAAACCCGGCTGGGTAGAACAAAAGCTCGATGATTTTTACCGCTCAGCCTGCAAGACTATCAAAGAAGTTGTAGAAAAGTCAAAAATTTGCCCTTACCACATAGTTTCTATAGCTTTCGATGGACAGATGGCAGGGATAGGAGGAATTGATGAGAACTGGAGGCCATTAACCCGCTATGACTCTTGGTTAGATACAAGATGTGAACCTTACATTGAACGTATGAAGGAAGAAGCCGAAGATCTTGTTTTAAAGAAAACAGGAAGTCCTCCCAGTTATAACCATGGGCCTAAGATCCTCTGGTGGAAAAACGAGGCTCCGGAGGTTTTTAAGAAGATCCGTAAATTCGTTACGCCCGCCGGGTATGTCGCCGGGAAAATGGCAAATCTCAAAGGAGAAGAAGCTTTTACTGATTACACTTACATTCACTTTAGTGGATTTAGTAATACTAGAGATGGCTCCTGGAGCGAAGAGCTCTGCCAGATATTCAATATCCCTTTAGAGAAACTTCCCCGCATAACCACTCCCTGGGAGAGAGTAGGAAAACTTTCCTCTCAAGCAGCCAGAGATAGTGGCTTAGTCTCGGGTATCCCTATTGCTGCTGGCGCAGGTGATACAGCAGCCAGTTTTCTCGGGGCAGGATTGGTGGAAAAAGGAGATTTAATAGACGTTGCTGGCACTGCTTCCTGTTTTGCAGGCTGTATTCCCCATTTTACCCCTGACGTAAAAACAAAGACTTTTATCTGTTTTCGCTCGGTGATCCCAGGGCGCTGGTATCTCTTAGCCTATATCAATGGAGGGGGGCTTTGCCTCAGGTGGTTCCGGGATCAATTTGCCCAAAACGAAAAAGAAGAAGCTAAGAGGCAAGGAATGGACCGATACCAGGTTTTAAATGAAAAAGCTAAGGAGATATCCCCTGGCTCAGAAGGACTTATATTTATTCCCCATCTAAGAGGACGAGTCTGTCCTTACGACCCTGATGTTAAAGGTAGCTGGTTTGGATTCAGCTGGAACTACAGCAAGTTCCACTTTTACAGGGCTATACTGGAGGGAATTGCCTATGAGTATGGCTATTATTTTAGTGTTTTAAAGGAACTTTCCCCTAATCTTTCTTTTCAGAAGATTCGGGTAATAGGAGGAGGAGCAAGAAGCACTCTCTGGAATAAGATAAAAGCCGATGTATTGAATTTATCCTATTTCAGGGTTAAGCGGGAGGAGCTGGCGGTTCTGGGATCGGCAATAATAGCAGGATACACAGCTGGTCTCTTCTCGGATTTACTCTCCACTTCAAAAAAGTTTAGCACCATCACTCCTTCTGTCAATCCCAGTCTATCCCGTCATAGGTATTACCAGAACTTCTCAAGATTATATCTTAAACTCCTATCATCTCAGGAGGAGCCGGCTAGAGAACTTACCAGAATCTGCCAGCTTCCCCTTCCGCATGAAGGATAAAAGAAGAGCTGTATGGATAAAGTGAGGGTATGCCTTATAGGCGCAGGAAGAGTGGCAAAAGTCCACGGGTCTAATGTAAAGACTTACATTCCTTCCTCAGAGGTAGTAGCTGTAGTAGATAAAGATGAAGGTGTAGCGCGAAAACTGGCTGAGGAACTAGGTATTGCCCATGTGTTCGAAGATCATCAAAAGGCTCTTTGTTGGGGAAGATTTGATGCAGTGGTGGTTACCACTCCTACGTTTACCCATCACCAGATAGTTGTGGATGCAGCTCGAGCTGGAAAGCATATGTTCTGTGAAAAACCAATTGCCTTAACTCTACAAGAGGCTGATTCTATGATTGAGGAATGTAATAAGAACGGTGTAAAATTACAGATCGGATTTATGAGAAGATTCGACCCGGAGTTCACCCTAGCTAAAAAGAAAGTAGAGGAGAAAATAATTGGGGAGCTGCTCCTCATTAAATCCACAGGAAGAGGGCCCGGACTTCCTCCGGAATGGGCCTGGGATATAGAAAAAAGTGGAGGAATGTTAGCTGAAGTTGCCAGCCATGATTTTGATGCTCTGATGTGGTTCGCTCAAAGCAGACTGGAGACGGTGGAGGCTATTGCTGCCAATTATAGATGTCCTGAGTTAAAAACAAAGTATCCCCACTTTTACGATACAGCTGTGGTCGTGGGAACCTTCTACAAGGGGAAAATGGGAATAATTGATATGAGTTGCCCGGTCAATTACGGATACGATGCTCGCATGGAACTTCTGGGCTCAGAAGGGGTTATGGCCGTTGGAGATACAAGAAAGAACAGTCTCAGTTACTGTACCCGGGAGAAAGGGATAATTCATCCCCAATATTTGAGCTGGCAGCAGAGGTTTAAAGAAGCGTACATTGGTGAGCTGCAGCATTTCATCCAAGCTGTTATCAGTAATACTCCTCCTTTTGTTAGTGGCGAGGATGGCAGAAGGTGCTTAGCTGCTATTATTAGCTCTAATTACTCCATTCAAATTGGAAAAAGGGTGAGAGTAGTTTACTGATTATTCAAACCTACATGCTTCGGTAGTTCATACCTTCCTATCTATTCTCTTAGCCCATTGTGTGGAGAAATTCCCCTTAGTATTGAAATCAGGGTGTACTTTTTACTGGAAGTGCTTGAATAGCCTACTCTGCCAGTCTTCTATGGAAGAACAGCTACTTTCATAGCTTTTCCAGATTCAGCCAGATGTATTGCTTCTTCTAAGTTTTCCAAAGGTAGTCTGTGGGTGACGAGCTCTTTTACCTTTATTCGGCCGCCAGATAAAAGATTTAAAGCCAGTTCATTATGGTATGGTGCTGACCCATGAGTACCTACCACATAAAATTCTCCATAGTGCACCAGATTTGAGTTAAATTGAACATAAGATTTATCCTTCGGCAATCCTCCAAAGAAGTTAACTATCCCCCTGGGGCTTACCATCTTAAGGGATTCCTCCTGGGCTTTCCTGCTGGAACAGACCACAATTACTTTGTCTGCTCCACGTCCACCTGTTTCTTCTTTTATTTTTTGTACAGCATCGTCTCTAGAAGGATTTATTATGACATCTGGCAGAGCTAAATTTTTGGCGAAATCTGCTCGTGAGGGGGATAATTCTACTAGAATTACTTTCCTCGCTCCTTTTACCTTGGCAAGTTGCATATGTATACATCCCAAAGGGCCAGCTCCTATTATAACTATTGTATCTCCCAGACCAATCCTGGATAGTTCCTGCCCATTAATAGCACAGGCAAGTGGTTCTGCAAGAGCTGCTTCTTCAAAGGATAAATTATCTGGAATAAGATTTATACACCCATTTCTAATAGCAACCTCTGGGACCCGCATAAACTCAGCAAATCCTCCATTAAAATGGTAACCAATAGCTTTAAGATTTAAGCACATACTTTGCATCCCTCTTTTGCAATAATAACATTTACCACAGGGTACGGCTGGAGCGATGGTTACTCTTTCACCTATTTTATAATCTTTTACCTTCTTTGCCACTTCTACAATTTCTCCAGATAACTCATGGCCGATAATCCGGGGAAAACGAATATTTTTGTGTCCATAATGATAAGCCCTTACATCCGTTCCACAGATAGTGCACACTTTTACCCTAATCAGAATCTCTTTTTCTGAAAGAAGGGGAGTAGGAACATCTTCAATTCTTAAATCCTCAACCCTGTATAAGATGCCTGCTTTCATAGCACTGTTCTCGTCAATTTTAGAAAATTGCCTAACCCAAATTGGGCTCAAAAATCAACTGCATCTCTGTTTTCCAAAAATTCGCTATCTTAAATCTCCCTGACGGCTAGTTCTACAGCCTCCCTGGCTGAAGAAGCTACGTAAGGTCTAACTTCGAACTTCTTTAATAGTCCTTCATCAGCCAGGATATCGGCCCAACCCCCGCTGCCTCTTATTATGATGGTAGGTTTTCCGATGTTTAAGGCCAGGGAAATTTCATTGAGGGTGCCCCAGCGCCCGGCTATGGCGATGAGAGCATCCACGCTCCTCACCAGAAGATAATTCCTGGCGTAGCCCACATAGGTGGGAATGGCAATATCAATGAAACTATTAGCCTCATCTGCCGATCCCGGCATAATTCCTATGGTTAAGCCTTGGGCTTTCTTTGCTCCTCTAGCTGCTGCCTCCATAACTCCTCCTCTTCCACCTGAGACCAGAACCGCCCCTTTTTTTGCCACATAGTAGCCTACTTCCTCGGCTATTTTCAAGGTGGAGGGAGTGAGGGATAAATCATCGCCGTCCGATCCGGAAATACCGATCATCTTTTTCATCCTTAGCTTACCTCCTCTATTCTCTTTTCCAGCCTTTGGAGCCTTATCCTCAGCTCTTTTTCCTCTTTTTTCTTTTTTTCCACCACTTCTGGAGGGGCCTTGGTCTTAAATTCTGGATGGGAGATTTTTTTCTTTACCAGTATGAGTTTCTTCTTTAACTCGTTTGCCACGCAAATGAGTCTTTTCCTCTCTTTTTCTATCTCTACTATCCCCTTCAAGGGAATGAATATTTCCACTCCATCCACCAGAGAGGAGGCTGATCCAGGAGGTCGAGAAAGATCCCGGTCAATAAGAAGAGAACTCGCTCCTACCAGATTGATAATGTAAGATTTATGCTCCCTTAAGATGGTGAGTTTATTTTCATGGGAGGGTCTTATAAGGAGCTCCATTTTCTTTTGGGGAGAAATTCTCATTTCCGAGCGAATCATGCGGACCTCCTGAATAATCTTCATCAACAGGCTCATCTTTTCTTCCGCTTCTCTATCTTCTCTTGCCTCCTCTTTGGGCCAGGAGGAGATCATAATGCTGTCTCTTCGTCCCGAGAGTTTCTGGTAAATTTCTTCGGTGACAAAGGGCATAAAGGGATGCAGAAGCTTCAGGGTTCCCTCAAGAACATAGTGGAGAACCCACTGAGCCCGATAGCGCGATTTTGGGTCTCCCGTGGGGGACAGGTAGGGTTTCACCAGTTCGATATACCAGTCGCAGAACTCTCCCCAGACAAATTGATAAAGAGAATTTGCTCCTTCAGAGAACCTGAATTTGTCCATATCCAGAGTAACTTTTCTCACCAAAGACTCATAGCGAGATAGAATCCATCTATGGCAAAGCTCCAGCCCCTCCTCTTGCAGCCTACCTTCAGGTTTAAAATCTTCTAGATTCATGAGGACAAAACGGGAGGCATTCCAGATTTTATTGACAAAATTCCGGTAGCCCCTTACCCTATCGTCAGAGAAGCGCACGTATGGGGCACCGGTTTTCAGAGCTACTAAAGAAAATCTGAAGGCATCTGTTCCGTACCTCTTCATCATATCCAGGGGGTCTACTACATTGCCCCTGGATTTACTCATCTTTTCTCCCCTCTCATCCCCTATTAAGGGATGGATGTAGACCTTATGGAAAGGCACCTGGTGGGTGAATTTGAGAGCCATCATCACCATTCGGGAAACCCAGAAGAAAAGAATATCCCATCCGGTACAAAGCACTGAGGTAGGGTAAAATTTCTCAAATTTTTCTCCTTGCTCGGGCCAACCCAGGGTGGAGAAAGGCCACAGGCTCGAAGAAAACCAGGTATCCAGGACATCTTCGTCCTGTTTGATATCCGGGGATGTGCAGTGGGAACACTGGCTGGGAATGCCAGAGGTTACTGTAATCTTACCGCAATCTCCGCAGTGCCAGATAGGGAGGCGGTGGCCCCACCAGATCTGTCGGGAAATGCACCAATCACGAATGTTTTCCAGCCATTGAAGATAGTTCTTTTTCCAGAAAGAAGGGATGAATTCGATTTTTTTCTTCTCCACTACCCTCATAGCCTCAGCGGCTAGATCCTTCATTCTTATGAACCACTGGGTGGAAAGATAAGGTTCAATTTCTGTTGTGCACCTGTAGCAGCGCCCTATCCGCAGGTTATAGTCTTCTATTTTTTCCAGATACCCCCCCTTTTTAAGATCCTCTACCAGTTTTTTTCGGGCCTCATATCTGGTCAGACCCTGATATTTCCCGCCATTCTCATTAATGCTAGCGTCCTGGTTAAAGACATTGATAAACCTGAGCCCGTGCTCTTTTCCTATGAGGAAGTCGTTAGCATCATGGGCAGGGGTGACTTTTAAAGCTCCTGATCCAAATTCTGAATCCACATATCTATCATAAACCAGAGGAAGCTCTCTTTCAATGAGAGGCAGAAGGAGCTTTCTCCCTTCCAGATCCTTGAATCTTTCATCC
>JAUVZN010000035.1 GCA_030602545.1 Candidatus Aerophobota bacterium | reverse complement strand
AAGTGTGGTGGGGTATATACTGGGCTGCAAGAATAGCAGGAATTTTCAAAGATATTTCATATTGAGAACAGTACCTGTGACTGTCTTCAAGTTAGTATCCAGATACTTTACCAGATACAATCAGAAGGAAAGGAGATATGCCAGATGGCTACTCTTCAGAAGCTTAAGGGAAACTCCCAGGATACCAAAGGACTCAGCCCACCTGCATATTGATTTGAAAGAGGGATACCGCAGCAAGAATACAGGAAGAAGACTCATTGGGGAATTCTTCAATTACCTGAGAGAGAGTAAGGTCAAAAGAGTATATGGCGGAGTTTTTTCTTTTGCAAAGAGAAGAAAGCCAGATCTTTTTGAGAGGGTATTGCAGAGAATAGGGAGCAAGGGGACGGACTTCAAAATTTATGATAAGAAAGAAACTACTGTGTGGAGGGATGTAATAAAAGGAAAGGTTTATCTTCTTCGCATTGTCCGAAATTTAGACTAGAGAAAAAGAGGTAGGGGATGGAGAGGGAAGGCTATTTCATAGTTTCAATCCATGATGCTAGTCCTGCTTTTAGCTCGGAACTGAAGGAAATGGTGAGTGAACTGGAGTCTCACGGTATCATTCCCAAGAGCATCTTAACCATCCCCAATTACCAGGAACGGTATAATATCCTAAAGGACGATAGATTCTTGGCTTGGATACATTCTCTAACAGAAAAGGGAGATGAAATCGTACACCATGGATATAATCACCTGGCAGGACAAGGTAAACATAGCTCTTTTTATAATTACCTATATGATAGATTCTTCGCCAAAGGATGTGAGGAGTTCCAATATTTAAGGTACAGGGAAGCCGAAGATAAGATTAGGTTGGGTAAGGAGATTTTTCATAGAGGCGGGATAGATTGCCAGGGTTTTGTAGCTCCAGGATGGTTAATGAGCCAGGAGGCGGAGAGAGCGCTCGTCGCTGAGGGCTACCGATATGCTACTTTTATTAAGCTATTCAGAGATTATGGGAGAGGTATGGATGTAAAATCCGAAGTGGTGAGGTTTATTTCTCGACCAAAACCTCAGGATTATCTCTATCGGCTGTACGACTTTTATTTGATAAAGATAAAAGAAAAACGAGGACAGCTGGTGAGAGTTGCTCTTCATCCTTCCGATGTGCGTTTTGGAAAACCCTTTCAATACGCACTGAGGCTTATTGGACAGCTAAAAAAGGATAGAATTCCTATTACCTACCTGGATTTTGCTAAGACTCTGGAGCCTTCCCCACGTACCAAAAATTGAACAGTTACCGTCCCGAGCTATTCTTGACAGCAAGGGATGTTTTTGATAGGCTGGAAAAAATAGAAAGATACCCGGCGAAATGAAAAGAAGAAACAGCCCCTTGAGGGTGTTGAGGAATAGGAATTTTTTTGTTCTTTGGATAGGAGAGATTATCTCTCACTTCGGAGATCGGCTAGCACAAATGGCTCTGGTCGGTTTATACCTCAAAGAGACGGTAACCATATCTCTTTCCCATTCGGTTCCCATGATGAGAGATCTTTTTTTCTTTTCCACTTTGCCCGTGGTGATTTTTGCTCCCCTGGCTGGGGTCTATGTGGATAGATGGAGACGGAAAAGTATCCTTATGTCCTGTAATTTCTTGCGAGCAGGGCTTGTTTTAATTATTCCCCTTTTGATTATTTGCGGAAAGGGAATGGCCCATATCTATTCAGTAATATTCCTGGTTTTCGCCGTCACCTCCTTTTTTACGCCCGCCAGATCAGCTATTATACCTAATCTTGTTGAAAAAGGAGAACTTCTTGCCGCCAACTCTCTTTCGAATATCACCAGGATGGCAGCCACCATAGGAGGGGTGAGTATAGGAGGAGTCGTGGTGGCCCTTATCGGAGTGAGAACCAGTTTTTATCTTAACTCTCTTGGTTTTGCTCTCGCCGGGTTGGCTATTTCTACCATCAAGATACAGGAGGATCCTCCTGCTAACACTAGATCGGGCTTGAGGGAGCTAGGAAGAGAGCTGATCCAGGGACTGAAGTTTATCAGAGGGGAAAGGAGGATTAAGTTTGTAGCTGCCAGTTTGTTCATTCTTATGGGAGTCAGTGGCTTAGGGTATGTGATAGTTACTGTCTTCGTTACCAAAGCTTTGGGTCTGGGAACCATTGGGTTAAGCATCCTTGCTGCTTCGGTGGGAGCTGCTGTCCTGTGTGGATCTTTACTTTACAGTCATTTTGGCGGGCATCTTCGGCGAGACCGAGTCATTCTGGCTAGCATTATCATGGCCGGGATTGGTACCATTATTCTGGCACAAAGTAAAACTATTTTTCTCTTATCTATAGGGGTAGGAGTAATAGGACTGGTGGCCTCTCCCATCATGATTGCTTCCTATACTCTAACACAGGAAATAACTCCGGACAGAATCCGAGGTAGAGTCTTCGCTGCCCTGGAGGTAATAATCAGTTCGGCTTTCCTTATTTTTGTCTGGTTGGCTGGGGTGCTGGGAACTCGTATCCCTCCTTCGCAGGTTTTTTATCTTATTGGGATAACACTATTGGGATATGGGGTGGTGGTGTTGTTAATAAAGCTGTCCAAAAAGACAGTCTGACAGTGAATATCTTATAAAAAGTCACGGGATGAGAAAGATGGAAAATCAGAACCTGCGAGTTCTCCTTCTATCTGTGGGTACTCTGTCTGGTCATCGACAGGCAGCGGAGGCTATAAAGGAGACCTTGAGGAAGATCTATCCGAATGCGGAGACCCAAAATGTGAATTTATTTCGTTATGCAAACTCTTTCTGGGTATGTCTTTTGAATGGTCTCTATCATGCCATATTAAAGTTCGTCCCCTGGTTCTGGGATCTTATCTGGGACAGCAAAGAGGTATACTGGCTAACCTACGGATTGAGAAGTATTTTGTACCAGCTTAATTACTTCCGGCTTTACCGGGAGGTTATTCTTCCTTTCTCACCCCATGCAATTATATGCACCTACAGCTTAGCCTGCGCTATCTGCGCTACCATCAAAAAAAAGAAGCGTTCAGACTTCCTGCTGGCCGCTGTTAGCACTGACTTTACTCTCAATCCTTACTGGTTTGATAATAGTGTAGATGTGTACTTCTTGCCCCATGAAGGTTTAAGAAAAAAATTGATCAAGGAGGGTATTTCTCCTGGCAAACTCTACACTGTGGGTATTCCCATTTCAATGGATTTCTCAGAGCCCAAAAATGAAGAAAACTTGAGGAAGAAATGGCAAGTCAGAAAGGATCTGTTCACTATTCTCTTAATGGGAGGAGGGCTAGGAATGGGGTCTCTGAAGGAAATAGTAGTTACCCTGGATAATTCCCATCTTCCCATTCAACTTTTGGTGGTAACAGGAATAAATCGTCGTTTGAAAAGAAAACTTCGGGCATTGGAGTCTCATTTGAATCTGCCTCTAAAGGTTCTTGGATATATAAAAAAAGTTGATGAGCTAATGGAGATTTCGGATCTGCTTATCAGTAAACCGGGAGGGCTTACTACTGCTGAAGCTCTGGTTAAGAAGCTGCCTCTGGGAATCATCGATTCCCTGGCTGGTCAGGAAAGGAGAAATCAGCAGCTTCTTTCGGAGAAGGGAGTAACTTTTGAATTAAAGGATAAGGAAGATTTAATTGATTTAATCCAGGGTTTCTTAAATAATTCTTTTGACTTAACCCAGTGGCGACAGGGGGTGAGCAGGTTAGCTCGTCCCCAGGCAACACAGGAAATCGTGGAAAAGTTGGTAAGTCTGACTAAAGAGAGGAAAGATGACTCTAAAATATCTGGAAGTACCCACTAAGGATACGCGATATGCCTATACCACAGGTAGAATTCGGGGATTAGAAATTCAGTTGCTGCAAGAAACTGATCTAAACCGGCTAAGAGAAGCCAGGGGAATAGAAGAAGCTATGCAGATTTTGGGCAAGATTACCCCTTACTCTGAATCCCTAAAAAATATATCTCCAGAGAAATTTGAGAAAGGTTTGGGAGAAGAACTGAGAAGGACCTATCAGGACCTCAGGAGCTTCTGCCCTCATCCAGAATTGATAGATCTATTTTGGCTGGATTATGATTTTCACAATCTAAAAGTACTCCTCAAATTTCATGTTCAAAGCCAACCTCCCCTAAATTTAGTGCCGCCTCTGGAACCGCAGCTTTCCCCGGCAGGAACACAGGATGAAGAGATTCTTAAAGAGGCTGTCCAAGAAGCAGAGTATTCTCACCTACTGCCGGAGCTGGGGACTCTCATTCAAGAGGCCGTTGTCTTAATGGAAACCCATCCTCACCCCCAGGTTTTAGATAGTTTTATAGATAGACATCTTTTCGAGTGGCTCAGGACAAGAATAGAGGAGTACCATGACCTCTTCCTCACTCATCTTATCGAGCTTCAGATTGATTCTTTCAACATTCAGTCCTCTCTCAGAATCAAGCTGTGGGAGGAGGCAAATGAGAAAGAACTATTAGAAAGAGTTCTGGTAGAGAAGGGGACAGTGGAAAAAAAAGAGTTGCTTCAGCTGGCTGGCCAACCTAAAGAGGCTTTAGGGGACAGATTAGACAAAACCGATTATGGCGAATCTGTAAAAAAAGCTTTGGAGGAGTTAGAAAGAGAAGGGAGTCTTTTTGGCCTGGAAAGATTCTTTGATAGTTACATTTTAGAATACACCATGAGAGGATGCTATATAACCTTTGGCAAAGAACCTCTTGTGAACTACATTCTACTTAAAAAAAGGGAGACAAAACTCTTAAGACAAATCCTGAGAGAAAAGCTGGCGGGACCATCCAGAGCGAATGGTGCCGAGGTATTCTTGAATGGAGGATGAGAGATGTTGAAGATGGCTGTGCTGGGGGATAAAGAAACTTCTCTTCTTTTTTTATCTATGGGTCTTGACGTGCTCATTTGTTCTCGCCCCCAAGAGGGAGGTAGTATGCTCCAGGAAGCTTTCAGGAAAGACTATGGCATTATTTTTGTGGCCGAATCTATAGCTCAAGAGTGCATGGATGTCATAGAGGGATTAAGCGAAAAAAAAACCTTCCCTATAATAACCATAATTCCCGATTTTACTCAGAGGTTCCCCCGAGTGGCTGAGGCAAGACTGAGAAGCTTAATAAGAAGAGCCATTGGGATGGAACTCTCCGACTAGAGGAGGGTGTACTCATTCCTCCTCAACAATTCACTTGAGGAAAATGCTTACCAGTAAAGAGGTCCTGGCTATTTTTAGAGAAAGAGAAGCCTACCTGGAAGGTCATTTTGAGCTCTCTTCCGGGCTTCACAGTGGAAGGTACCTTCAGGCAGCCTTGGTGCTGCAGTACCCTTCAGATGCTACTAAGGTCTGCCGCTCTTTGGCTTATCTCTTTAAAAGCCTAGGGGTGGAGGTGGTGATAAGCCCAGCTATTGGAGGGATTGTAGTGGGTCAGAAAGTGGCTGAAGCATTGGAAGCAAGGGCTATCTTTGCCGAAAGAGAGAAGGGCTATTTTACCCTGAGGCGGGGATTCACAATACATCCTGGTGAGAGGGTTCTGGTGGTGGAAGATGTTATGACCACCGGGGGCTCAGTGGAGGAGATTTTGAAGCTTGTAGAACTTTCAGGAGGCAAAGTAGCCGGGGTAGGATGTCTGGTCGATCGAAGCGGAGGCAAAATATTCTTTGACTTGAAAAGGAAAAATAAAGAAGGGCTAGTTCAGAGAAGAATTTATCCAAAGAGCCTGGTGAGTCTTGAAATCCAGGCTTATCCAAAAACTAAATGTCCTTTTTGTAAGGAGGCAGTTCCCTTGGTCAAACCAGGTAGTAGGGTAAGGGAGGGGTGATTTAGCTCTAATGTATAGCAAAAGAAACCAAGACCTTAGAAAAATTGATAAAAGAGCTATCTACAGCCAGTTTATCACTCCGGGTAAACTCTACTCATTCCAGGTGGATATAAAGGAAAGCAATCTTCTTGTGCTTGCTGATAGAAAGCTACCTTACCAGACAGAGGAAGCCTTGATTTGGTGTCGAAAGGATATAGAGCAGTATATTTACCGTAATCCCGTATTTAAATCCACTTTCAAACCTCTTTCCATCGAGAAAGAGATGCCTCCCATTGTGAGAGCTATGGCTGAGGCTGCCCAAATAGCGGGTGTGGGACCGATGGCTGCCGTGGCCGGAGCCATAGCGGAGTTTATAGGTAAGAAACTGTTGGACCACTGCCACCAGGTTATAGTGGAAAACGGAGGTGATATCTTTATGAAGGTCAAAAAGAGAAAGAAAGTGGGAATTTATGCTGGTCAGTCTCCTCTCACAGGTAAAATTGCTCTTGAGATAGAGCCTGATGATACGCCTCTGGGCATTTGCTGTTCCGCGGGGACTCTTGGACACTCTCATTCTCTGGGTCAGGCAGATGCTGTAGTTATCCTCTCTTCCTCTACTGCTTTGGCTGATGCTACGGCTACAGCGGTGGGAAACTTAGTAAAGACCGGCTCTGATATCTCTAGGGGACTTGAGAGGTTGAAGGGGATACCCGGGCTGGTGGGTGGAGTAATCATAAAGGAGAGACGGATGGGAGCCTGGGGCAGGTTAAAGATTGTTGGAGCAGCTTGAAAATGCAGCGGGATCGGAAACGAAAATGGTTTGAACTTCCAAAGATAGATCGAAAAAAAGCCCTGTTCTTTGCTTTGCTGGGGGCAGGAATAATAACCTTCTTTTCGATCTTTTCTCTTTTCTCTTACCGGATCAACCAGAAGGCCCAGGCGGATCTCCAACTAGCCACCTCCCATTATCGAAAAGCTCAAAATAGCCCGGAGGAAAAAAGACGGGAGGAATATGAGCAGGCAAAGATTCTCTATAAGGACATTCTTGAGAGATTCTTAGTTCGGGATAAGAAGAAAGTGCTTTTTTATCTGGGTAGTTCCCTTTATTATCTTGAAGAATACGGGGAAGCTGCCCGTATCTTCCAGCAATTTGTGGACAGATATGGCCGTGACTATTTTTCTCCCTGGGTAGAGATTGGGCTCGCCGCCAGTTATGAAGAAATAGGAGACTTTCAGAAGGCTATCAAAGTTTACGAACTCACTTTAAGAGAACATCCTGAAAGTCCCCTGGGACCTCAGGGGAATCTCGGAATAGCCAGATGCCATGAACTACAGGGAAAATGGCAAGAGGCCCAGAAAGCTTACCAGGAGCTCATTTCTCGCTATCCCTTATCGCCAGAGAAGGAAATAGCCGAAGCCCGTATTCAATGGATCAAGGTAAAAGGTCCCGGGAGTTGACAAAACTGCTCCCGTGCTTAAGATGTAAGAAGAATTTCGGATATCTTGCTTAATGGGACAAGTGACAATAGCACATAAGGTTTCCCAGAGTCAAGGTACTCAGGGATGTTAGAAAAAGCAAGAAGGGTTTATCAAGGGGAAGGAGAGGAGTAGTGGCTTCCGATAAAAGACGAAAAAGACCGAAAATTGCTAAGCATAAAAGAAAGAAAAGACGACGGGCAAATCGGCATAAGAATAAGTAAAAAGTGAGCAAGCACTAAGTAAGAATTTGGGAGTGGGAAGTAGTTAGCAGAAGGATCCGGCTTGTAGATTCTTGAAGAGGTTGCTGGAGCTCCCAAATTTTTTGACGATTTCTTGTCTATGAGGCTCATTTTAACCTCGTCGCTCCGCTCCTCAAACATAAATTTTTCTTTTTCCTCCACTCGAAGGTCTCGTGAAGGTTTAAAATTTAAAGTCCGCTTAGGGAAACTATTCTCTGATGTGACCAAGTAGAATTGCCGAATCCAGATTTAAGATGGATCAATGCAGCCCTAAAGAGAGAGGAGTTAAGTTGGTAGCTTCAGGTAGAGTTGAAGTTCGGGTTCGTTTTGCTCCCAGTCCCACAGGGGAACTTCATGTAGGTGGGGCAAGAACAGCCCTCTTCAATTGGCTGTTCGCCAGACATCACAGAGGTAAGTTTATTCTGCGCATCGAGGATACGGATGTAGCTCGCTCCAGTGAGAATTTCTATCGAGTTGTCCTTGATAGTCTCAAATGGTTGGGGTTGGATTGGGATGAGGGGCCGGAGAAGGGGGGGAGATATAGCCCTTACATTCAGTCTCAGAGACTCCACATCTATGAAAAGTATGCCCACAAGCTCCTGGAGGAAGGAAAGGCGTATCTTTGTTACTGTACTCCCCAGGAACTCGAGGATTACAAGCGAAGGCTTGAGAAAGAAGAACCGCTCAGGTACAGTGGAAAATGCCGGAATCTCTCCTCCGAAGAAAGGAAAAGCCTGGAGGCCGAGGGGAGAAAACCTGCCTTGAGATTTAGAGTGCCCCCGGGAACTGTTTGGGTAGATGATCTATTAAGAGGTAGAGTGAGCTTTGAGAATAGGCTGATTGGTGATTTTATTATCTTGAAGTCCGATGGCACCCCTACTTATAATTTCGCCTGCGTCATTGACGATAGTTTAATGAAGATAACCCACATAATAAGGGGGGATGAGCATCTTCCCAATACCCCCCGCCAGGTTCTACTTTATTGTGCTTTGGATTTCCCCATTCTTCGCTTTGCTCACATACCTTTAATTCTGGGGCGGGATAGTTCCAAACTGAGCAAAAGACATGGCGCAACATCTGTTTCTTATTATCGGGGGCAGGGATATCTTCCCTGGACTATGGTTAATTATCTGGCGCTATTGGGATGGTCTACTTCTGATAGCCAACAGTTCTTTGGCCGAGATGAGCTTATCCAGAAATTTACGCTGGAGAGGGTGGGAAAAAGTGCCGCCATTTTTGACCCCATGAAACTGGAGTGGATGAATGGGGAGTATATCAGGAGGATGGATCTGGATGAGTTGGTAAACTTACTCATTCCTTACCTGAGGCGAGCTGATTTGATTGAGGAAAAGATGGATTCGGCCACTCGCCAGAAGATTCTTAAAGTAGCTCGCCTGGAGCAAGAGAGAATCAAAGTACTTTCGCAGATTGTTGATTTAGCAGGATTCTTTTTTACCGGTGATTTTGCCTACGATCCTATTCCTGTGGAAAAAAGATTAAAAAAAGATTACGTTCCTTCTCTTTTGGAAGAAATGCGGATGCGCATAGAGGCTCTTTCTCCCTTTGAGGAGAAAGAGTTGGAGGAGCTTCTACGGAGATTAGCCAGGGACTTCTCCTTGTCCCCTTCGGAGGTATTCCACCCTCTGAGAGTAGCCCTTACCGGAAGAATGAAGGGCCCCGGGTTGTTTGAACTAGCGGGGGTCCTGGGTAAAGGGGAGGTCATAAGAAGGATCGAGAGAACATTAGAAATGCACAAAAACAGTCTTTGATAATAATATTGTCCGAAGCGGCTATGCAGCGACAGAGAGGAATCGTCCTGAGGTATCTCTCATTTTGGGGGATCGGCTAGCGGTAGGCCGCGAGACTCTGGATCTCGTAGCGGAGGTTCGAATCCTCCTCCCCCAGCCACATTAAGGAGAACATAGAAGCCATGAAAACTCCAAGCACGGATTCTACCCCTCATTCTGACTTTATCCGAGATATTATTAGGGAAGACTTAAGGGCAGGTAAGAACGATGGCCGAGTCGTGACCCGATTCCCACCAGAACCGAATGGTTATTTGCATATTGGACATGCCAAGTCCATTTGCATTAATTTTGGTATCGCCCTCGAAAACGAAGGTGGTATTTGTCATTTGCGCTTCGATGATACCAATCCAAGCAAGGAAAATATTGAATACATTGAATCCATAAAATCAGACATTCGATGGCTTGGATTCGATTGGGGAAGGCACCTTTACTACGCATCTGACTACTTTGAGAAGCTATACGAGTACGCTGTGCAGTTAGTCAAAGATGGTAAGGCATATGTTTGCAGCTTGAGTACAGAGGAAATCAGAGAGTACCGCGGCACCTTGACTGAGTCTGGCAAGGACAGTCCGTATCGAACTCGTTCTGTCGAAGAGAACCTGGACTTGTTCGAGCGCATGCGGGCAGGAGAATTCGAGGATGGCTCTCACGTGCTTCGAGCAAAGATTGATATGGCTTCTCCAAATTTGAATATGCGGGATCCGGTCCTCTATCGCATTCGACATGAATCGCATCACAGAACTCTCGACAAATGGTGCATTTATCCTACATACGATTTTGCCCATTGTCTCTCGGATTCCATCGAAGGCATCACACATTCTATTTGTACGCTGGAATTTGAGAACAACCGACCATTGTATGACTGGATCCTTGACCAATTAAATGTTGACTGCCATCCACAGCAAATTGAGTTTGCTCGTCTTAATCTCAGCTACACCGTTCTGAGTAAACGAAAGCTTCTGGAATTGGTAGAAGGAGGGTATGTCACCGGATGGGACGATCCCCGGATGCCCACAATATCAGGTCTTTGTAGACGCGGCTATACACCGGAGGCGATTCGAGACTTTTGTGAGCATATTGGAGTAGCAAAGAGTAATAGCGTTGTGGATATCGTGCTGCTCGAGCACTGCATCCGTGAAGATTTGAACCTGCGGGCCCCGCGTGTTATGGCTGTGTTGCATCCACTTCGGGTGATCATAGACAATTATCCGGAAGACCAGGTGGAAGAGTTAGATGCCCAGAATAACCCCGAGGATCCAAGTATGGGGACGCGGAGGGTTCCTTTTTCACGTATAGTGTACATTGAACAGGATGATTTCCGTGAAGATCCACCGAAAAAGTTTTTCCGTTTGGCACCCGCTCGTGAGGTACGCCTAAAACACGCATACTACATCAAATGTGTGCGGGTGGTTAAGGATGAGGGAACCGGTAAAGTGATTGAGCTGCGCTGCAGGTATGATCCAGCGACACGAGGTGGTTGGTCCTCAGATGGACGCAAGGTAAAGGGAACGTTGCACTGGGTTTCAGCGGCTCATGCTCTCGAAGCCGAAGTACGCCTGTACCATCATCTCTTTACAAAAGCAAACCCGTACGATGTAAAAGACGGCTCTGATTTCAAAGCTAATATAAATCCGAATTCGTTAGAGAAACTGACTTCATGCCAGGTGGAACCAAGCCTAGTAGATGCAAAATCGGGCAGTATATACCAGTTCTTAAGACAGGGCTACTTCTGTGTCGATTCGGTTGATTCACGCCATGGAACACCAGTGTTTAACCGGATAGTACCGTTGCGTGATTCATGGGCAAAGATCGAGAAAGCACAGAAGAAAAATTCGTGAACATCTCCGTCTAGCCTAAGTTCCGCTGGCCGTGTAAGTCCGACAACGAAGCACATTTTCCTCATTGGCTCCGGGGGTAGGACTCGAACCAAACGAGATGGTCTTGGTAGCTAGATGTTGCAGGGCGCCAAGCTTGACTTTTCATAGTAGACTTATTATACTGCCACGATGTGGGTCAAGGTGAAGAGGTTTTTTTGTGACTAAATTATG
>JAUVZN010000091.1 GCA_030602545.1 Candidatus Aerophobota bacterium | reverse complement strand
GAAGGAAGAGATACCGAGAACATAATGAATTTCCTCTCTAGAGCAAAGCTTTTTCTCTTTTTTCCAGTTGATCTATGAGGACGGGAAGAAATCTGTGAAGATCAGCCACAATCCCGTAGGTGGCAATGTCAAATATAGGAGCATTAGGGTCTTTATTTATAGCCACAATTATCTCAGAACTTCTCATTCCTGCCTGGTGCTGAATAGCTCCCGAAATACCGCAGGCCACGTATAGTTTTGGTTGAACGCTCTTTCCCGTTTGTCCCACCTGATGATAAGAGGGAATCCATCCGGCATCCACCACGGCTCGGGAAGCTCCCACCGCTCCCCCCAAGAGATGGGCCAATCTTCGGATGAGGGAAAAATTTTCGGGCTTGCCCAATCCACGGCCACCTGAGACGATTATTTCCGCTTCCTGCAGATCAACCACATCCTTCTCTTCTCTGATAAGCTCAAGAATCCTCACCATCTCATCTTCAGAAGCAAGATCAGGCTTAATTTTTATCACCCTGACCTGACCTTTTCCATCAGGCTTTGCTCTTTTCATCACCTTTGGTCTAACCGTAGCTATTTGAGGACGATGATGAGGTGAGATTATGGTGGCCATTATGTTGCCCCCCAGGGCGGGACGGGTCTGAAGTAGGTTCCTCTCCTCCGGTTCAACTTCTAAGCCTGTACAATCTGCTGTCAGGCCAGTCTTTAGTCTGGCCGCCACTCGGGGGGCCAGATCTCTTCCCAGACTGGTGGCTCCTAGAAGAATGATCCCAGGCTTCTCACTCCTCACCAGGTCTACCAGGGCCTGGGTATAAAAGCTAGTGTGATAATGCTCCAGAAGAGAATCCTCCACCATATAAAGTTTATCTATCCTGTAGCGAGTGAGTTCCCTCGCCTTTTCCTCTATTTTCCAGCCCAGAAGGACCAGAGAAAACTCCTCTTCAAGATCATCGGCCAGTTTTCTTCCCTCACCGAGGAGCTCATAAGTTACCGGCATTATCTGTCCCTGACGTTGTTCGGCGAAAACCCAGACACCCCTATAGGAGGATAAATCAACTTCCTTCTCCTCTTTTTCCAGAATAATAGCCTCCTCTGAACAAGCATCCACACAGGCTCCGCAGAGGGTGCAGGTGGCAAGAATCCTCACCTTTTCATCTTTCATCTCCAAGGCAGAAAATGAACAGCTGGGGATACACTCTCCACAGCCATTACACTTCTCTAAGTCCACGCGGATCTCAGCCATAAATCTACCTCTTCGCCTTAAAGAATTTTTCTTTCCCTGAGTTTCTCTATTAGTCTGTCAGCTAGTTCGGGTATTTCACCGGTAAGAATCTCACCCTTAGGGGGAGGCTGAGGAGTGAAGATTTTGATGACCTGGGTGGGGGACCCTTCCAGTCCTATCCTCTTTCGATCCAGGAAAAGATCATCAGCACCCCAGACTAAAACCTCTTTTCTTTTAGCGCTCAAAAGGCCTTTCAGGGAAGGATAGCGGGGTATATTGATCTCTTTGGTCACTGTAGCCAGACAGGGCAGGGTAACTTCCACCACCTCAAAAGCATCCTCCAGAGTTCTCTCAGCTCTTATTTGATTCCCGTTGACTTCTATTTTTCGGGCATAGGTAATCTGAGGTATCCTCAGCCATTCGGCCAGTCCCGGCCCCACCTGAGCTGTATCTCCATCAATGGCCTGCTTTCCCAAAAGAAGCAGATCAAACTTCCCTATTTTTTTGATGCCCATGGCCAACGTATAAGAAGTAGCTAGAGTATCTGATCCGGCAAAGGAGGAATCTGAGACAAGAATAGCCTGATCTGCTCCCAAGGCCAAAGCCTTTCTTAGTGCTTCCTTCGCCTGAGGAGGTCCCATAGAAATCACCGTTACCCGTCCCCCTTTTGCCTCTCTCAACCTCAGGGCTTCTTCGATAGCATTCTCATCAAAAGGATTTATTATTGCTTTTACACTTTCTCGAACCAGGGTATTGGTCTCACAATTTACCCTGATATGAGACAGTTCTTCTGTATCGGGAACCTGTTTTATGCAAACAATAGTATCCACACTAGGACCTCATTTTTCTTTAAGAATGAGGCTGGCGATGATGCCTCGTTGAATCTCTGAGGTTCCTTCAATAATTTCGAAAAGCTTAGCCTCTCTCATATAACGCTCCACCGGATAGTCCTTGGTATAACCATACCCTCCGAATACCTGGACAGCTTTGGTGGTTATTTCCATGGCCGCCTCTGAAGCATAAAGTTTTCCCATAGAGGCCAGCTTCTCAAAGGCTTCTCCTCTATCCAGATACCATGCAGCTCGATAGAGAAGGTATCTGGCTGCTTCTATCTTGGTGGCCATATCAGCCAGCATATGCTGTACAGCCTGAAAACTGGAGATGGTTCTGCCGAACTGAACCCGCTCTCTGGAATAAACTCTGGCTTTCTCAAAGGCAGCTTCTGCTATTCCCAGGGCCCCGATGCCTACCCCAATTCTTCCGGCAGCAAAGGTCTGCATAGCTAATTTGAAACCTCTCCTCTCCTTGAACAAAAGGTTACTATCAGGGATTCGGCAATCGTTAAAGATAAGCTCTACATTGGGAAGAGCAGTCAATCCCATTTTGCTAAAATGTTGCCCAAAGCTAAATCCCTGGGTTCCTTTTTCCACCATAAAGGCGGTGAGTCCTCGAGGTCCGGATTTTTTGTCTATGTTGGCGATGACCACGTAAATATCTGCTACTTCCCCATTGGTAATAAAGATCTTAGTGCCGTTGAGAACAAAATGACCATCTTCTTTCCTGGCGGTTGTTTGAACATTACCCGCATCTGAGCCGGCTTCCGGTTCAGTTAAAGCAAAGGCACCTAGAGACTGGCCGCTGGCAAGTGGGGGGAAGAATTTTCTCTTTTGTTCTTCAGTTCCATATTTCCCTAGAGGATAAGTACAAAGAAGATTGGCTCCAAAAATCAGACCGGTAGTGGCACAGGCCTTGGAGATCTTCTCAGCAATTAGGGTCCAGGTTAGATAGTCCATTCCTAACCCCCCATATTCTCTGGGGACGGTAATACCAAACAGGTCCAGCTCAGCCAGCTTCTTCACATTTTGACTGGGAAATTCTCCGCTCTCGGAGATCTCATCGGCTCTGGGAGCAAATTCATTCTCACACACTTCATCAACCAGTTCCAAAATCATCCTTTGATCATCGGATAAGGTAAAATCCATCAAAACCTCCTTCCTTAAATCCCACTCTCAGCCTGAGATTGGGGGTTAATATACTTGTTTTTCTTGGATTTGTCAAATATGTCGGGGGGAAGTTAAGAGCTCTTCAAAGGGTGGGAAATCAGGCGAGAAGCCCAAGGTACCTGCTAGACGCTTTTCCTTAGCGGAAACCTGGAATAGTAATGACACAGAGCTATTGCCAGAGCGTCGGCAGTATCATCTGAGGGAAGTTCTGATAGCTGAAGAAGTTCCCTAACCCTGTATTGAACCTGGTTCTTGGTGGCTCTTCCGTATCCGGTAATGGTTTGTTTTACCTGCAGGGGGGGATAACGAAATACCTTTCCTCCCTTCCAGGAGGCTGCTAACACAATAACTCCCTGTGCTTGCCCTACAGAAATAGCGCTTTTGACGTTGCGGCAGAAAAAAATCTCTTCTACCGCTATTTCCTCTGGCTGGTATTTCTCCACAATATCCTTTATACTTTGATAAATTCTTCTTAGTCGCTCACTTAATTCCTCGTGGGGAAAGGTCTGAATGAGGCCATGTTCAATAGGTCGAAGACCGCTTTTTATCTCGATTAAGCCGTATCCCGTACTGGCTGTGCCCGGGTCTACTCCCAGGATAATCATCACCCGCACCTCTGATCCGAGCCTCTGAGGATAGCCTGAACCATATCCACTGCCCGTCGGGTAGGCTTTACATCATGGGTTCTCACTATTCTTGCTCCCCCAGAGACAGCCATAGAGGTAGCAGCCAGACCTCCTTCCAGACGTTCCTCCTGAGGCAGTCCAAGCACATCTCCAATGAATGACTTACGGGAAAGACCCACCAGGATCGGCTTACCCAGACTCTTCAGCCCTTCCAATCTTCTCAGAATCTCCAGATTATGAGCGGTAGTTTTCCCAAAGCCAATCCCTGGATCAACAATGATTCTGGCCGGATCAA
>JAUVZN010000025.1 GCA_030602545.1 Candidatus Aerophobota bacterium | reverse complement strand
ATAGGAAAGATTAGCTCTTCTTTCACGGCCGCGCCGGAGTATCTCTATTTTCTTAATCACGGGAGAATGTAAGGGAAGGATTCTCTCCACCCCTATGCCAAAAGAGATTTTTCTAACGGTGAAAGTCTCCCTCATTCCCCCTCCTCTTCGGCGAATAACCAATCCCTCAAACAGTTGCGTTCTTTCCCTTTTCCCTTCACGTACACTCAGATGCACACAGACTCTATCGCCGGGGCGAAAATCCGGTATGTCTTTATTGATCAGGGCATTCTCTACCGTTTTTATCTTTGTCTGCATGGAACAACCTCACCTAACGTCAAGAAGCTTTTCCTTAAGCTTAAAAGAGATAGATTCAGTTCTCTCTCTGTTTGATCTTCTTTAGCAGATCTTTCTCCTCCGGGGTTAGCTCTTTTTGGCCTAGCAGATCAGGACGTTTTTCAAAGGTTGCTTTTATTCTCATTTCTCTGCGCCATTTTTCTATTGCTTGATGATTACCGGATAAAAGCACCCCGGGAACTTTCCAACCTCTGAATTCTGCTGGCCTTGTATACTGGGGATAATCCAGGAGCCCTTCATAAAAGGAATCTTTTCTGACAGAGTCCCCACACCCCAGAACTCCGGGAAGCATCCTTGCGGTAACATCCACCACTACCATAGCTGCCAGTTCTCCCCCGGTAAGAACATAATCCCCCAGAGATATCTCCTCATCTATAAGATGCTGCTTTACTCTCTCATCCACCCCCTCGTAGTGTCCACATATCAAAAGGAGATACTTTTCCTTAGCCAGCTCTTTAGCCTTCTTCTGAGTGAAAGGTTCTCCTTGAGGAGACAAAAGAATAGTTTTAGGTGAAGATTTAACCTCATTTCTTATTGATTCAACCGCCCGGAAGAGAGGTTCCACTTTCATAACCATACCCCCGCCCCCACCGTAGGGAACATCGTCAACCATCCTGTGTTTATCAAAGGCGAATTCCCGCAGGTTATGAAGATGAATCTCCAAGATTCCTCTCTTTTGAGCTCTTTTAATAATACTCTCATCAAAGGGACCTTTGAACATAGAAGGAAACAAGGTAAGGATATCCACCCGCATCTCTAAGTCTAATCTTCCAAAATTTCCACCATAACTCTCTTCTTCAACTTTGCTGCAGCGGCTCCCACCAGCACTCTGATAGCATTGGCTACTCTACCTCCTTTGCCTATCACCTTACCCATATCCTCTTTGGCGACGGAGATCTCGAGAAGAATAACTTTCTCCGCTTTTATCTCCTGGACCTTCACTTCCTCTGGACTATCCACTATCTGCTTGACAATGTACTCAACCATCTCACGCATCTTTGCCTCCTTTCGCGCTGCTCAATCTAATCTAGTTCCTTAGACGAAACGATAGCGAAGTTCAATAGTATCTTCTTCACAGAATTGGAAATTTTGGCTCCCTTGCTTACCCAACTTAAGACTTTATTCTTATCCACCTCCACCTTCTTAGCTCGAGGATCATACCACCCCAACTTTTCAATAAACTTGCCTTTTACTGGGGAACGGGAGTCTGCTACTACTATCCGATATAAGGGAACGTTTTTAGCTCCTGTTCTTCTCAGCCGAATCCTTACTGCCACTACCTGCCTCCTTCAATTTGAGTAATGCTTTTTGAGGATCTGGGGCATGAAAAATAGCTGTTCCAGCCACCAGAACACTCGCTCCTGCTTCTACTACTTCCCCCGCAGTCTCTTCGTTAATTCCTCCATCAACGGCGATCTCGAAGGAAAGTGATTTTTCCTCTCGCAGATACCTCAGGTTCTTTATCTTGGGTAGGACCTCACGAATAAAAGACTGACCTACAAAGCCTGGATTTACCGTCATGATAAGAACGAACTGTATCTCAGAAAGAATACTCTCCAGACTATCAAGAGAAGTGTCTGGATTTAGAGCGAGCCCTGCTCTCACCCCTTCCTCTTTCATAAGAGCGATCAATTGGTGGGGATCCCCACAGCTTTCCCGATGAATAGTAATTATGTCGCACCCGGCTCGGGCAAAAGGAATTATCCACTGACTGGGATTAGCCACCATAAGATGCCCCTCGAAGGGAAGATTAAACTTATTTCTCAAAGAACCAATCACTGCCGGACCAAAAGTGATATCAGGAACAAAATGCCCATCCATTATATCAAAGTGAAGTAGGTCCGTTTCACTCTCTACTCTTTTGATTTCCTCATAGAGACAGCTGAGGTCAGCTGCCAAGACTGAGGGAGCTATTTTAATCACTTTCCTTCACCCTCTTAATGGCTACGAGCTGCCCTCCCACATAAATCCTCATTTCTCCCGTCCCGCTTATAGGCGAAGCCAACCAGACCTTCTCCCCAGGGTCCCGCAGGCCATAGGAAATAGTTCTACTACCCTGAACATCCCTAATCTCAATCTTTACCTCTTTCCTGGTAACGCCCCAAGGAACAGTAACGGAGGTGGTAATCCACCTGGTGGCTAACGGAGAAGGTTTCTCTTCTTTATAAAAGGCACTTACGGTAAATTCAACAGGGGCCTCGGCATCAATTTGAGATCCAGGAAGAGGGGACTGGGATAGAACTATTCCTTCTTCACCAGCAAAGGGAACTTCCTTGATTTTACCTATGTTTAAGGGAAGCTTTTCTAGTAGATCTGTTCCCCCCCCCAATTTTTTCCCTCTAAAATCGGGCATGTAGAACTGAGGACTTCTTGGCCCGAGACTCACCAGAATGTCCAGACCTTCCTTTCTGCTTGAGGAGATGCGGGCAGGAGGATCCTGTGCTACAATCTCACCCTGCGCTGCCTTAGAATAGACGTAACTCATAGTGTTAATTTTTGACCCTTTACGAGAAAGATCGACCTTGGCTTCCCTCACCCTTTTTCCGATGAGAGAGGGGATAACCACTACCTGCCTTCCCTCAGATATTACTACCTCTATGGTTCTGTCTTTGCGAACTTTTACCTGGGGAGGAGGAAGTTGAGAGATAATGATATCTTGGGGAATCTCGGAGGAAAACTTTCTTCCCGCCACCCTTAACCCCAGATTCTGTTCACTCAGAACAAGAACCGCTTCTCTGATATCCTTTCCTACAATGGAAGGAACTTCTATCTTCTCCGAAGGCACCAATATTCTCAAAGTTAAAAAACCCATCCCTATGGCTATTCCCATCAGAGAAATAAATGTCCCTACCCACTTGAAGAATGTTTTTAACCCCGGGGGCAACATTACTCCTTCAATTCTTGCTTGGCTAGTTTAACCAATTTCGAAAATTCACTGGGCCTCTTAACAGCTAAATCGGAGAGGATTTTTCTATTTATATTTACCTCAGCTTTCTTAATTCCTTCCATAAAGCGACTGTAAGAAAGACCCTCTCTAACTGCAGCCGCTCCGATTCTGGTGATCCAGAGTCTCCTGAAATCCCTCTTTTTTCTCCTTCTATCGCGGTAGCTACTGAAAAGAGCTTTCTTCAAGGCCTCACTGGCTAAGGTGTAGAGTTTGCTTCTTCCTCCTCTATATCCCTTAGCCTGCCTTAAGACCTTTTTCCTCTTTTTAGAATGAATTACTCCTCTTTTTACCCTGGTCATATATTCCTCTTTCAGTATTATTCAAGAAAGGCAGTTTTTGCTTCAAGGCATGAGCCTCTTGATTCGCTTTTTATCTGCTGCACTTAACAGGACGCTTTTTCTCAATCCTCTTTTTCTTTTGGAAGATTTTTTAGTTTGAAGATGCCCTCCATAGGCTTTACTCCTCTTTACAGCGCCTTTTTTGGTTACTGTAAATCGCTTCATAGACCCTCTATGACTCTTAAGCTTGGGCATTAACTAGTCTCCCTCCTTACTCTCACCTTGACCCTTCAGAAAAATCGGTTTTCGGGGAGCTATTTTGATGACTTCGGGACTATATATTGCTCTAACCTTCTACCCCTAGCAGCAGGATGAGATGCTGCTCTCCCTATGTCTTCCACTTCTCGAACCACTCGCTCCAGAATTTCCTTTCCTCTATCTTGATAAATCATTTCCCTACCTCGGAATCTGAGAACGATCTTTACCTTATGACCCTCCCCCAGAAACTTAGAGACTTTCCCGCACTTTATCTGAAAATCATGTTCTCCTATCCGATAACCCAGTCTTACTTCCTTGAGGACATTGCTGTCATGGGGTTTTCTGCTTTTCCTCCTTCTCTTCTCCTGTTGGTACTTGAATTTCCCGTAATCAAGTATCCGACAGACAGGTGGATCAGCCTGAGGAGCCACCTCCAGGAGATCCATCCCCTCATCTTTGGCTTTCCTCAAAGCTTCCTCTCGAGGGAAGACTCCCAGCTGTTTTCCCTCAGAATCAATTAGTCTTACCCTCTTTGCTCTTATCTTCTCGTTTACTCGAATTCTTTGCTCTCTTACGATCCTGCTCCCCCCTTTTCAGATTGTTATCAAATCTCGGTTCTTTTTTCCCTGACCGCTTCTTTCACTATCTGGATAAATCTCTGGGGCTTAATATTCTTCAAATTTTCCCCATTCCTTTTTCGCACCGTTACCAACCCTTTTTTTGCTTCCATCTGTCCTATAATCAGCATATAAGGAATCTTCTCTAGCTCCGCCTGTCTTACCTTAAATCCAAGTAGTTCATTCCTCAGATCCATTTCCGAGCGCAGACCCTCATCCAGCATCTGCTGATGAAGACTTTCCGCAAAGGAATCTTCTTTCTGGGTTATGGTTAATATTTTTACCTGAACCGGGGAAAGCCAAGGGGGGAAAGCCCCCCCTACATGTTCAATCAGTACGCCAAGAAACCTTTCTATGGTCCCCAGCACTACCCGATGGACCATAACCACCCTTTTCTTTTCTCCATCAGGAGAGGTATACTTCAGGTCGAATCTTTCGGGAAGATTGAAATCTACCTGAATAGTAGGACCCTGCCATAACCTCCCCAGAGCATCTTCCATCTGAATGTCTATTTTGGGTCCGTAAAAGGCCCCTTCTCCCTGAGCAATCTGAAAATCAAGTCCTTCCGCTCCTAATGCATCCTTTAGGGCCTGAGTTGCTTTTTCCCAATGCTCCGGTGGACCAATAAACTTGGCTGGCCGGGTGGAGAGAGTCATCCGGTAGCCCAGATCAAAGGTATCCATCATAAATATAGCAAACTGCACTACTTTCCTCACCTCTTCCACCAACTGGGAAGGCATACAGAATATATGAGCATCATCCTGGGTAAAACCTCTCACCCGAAAAAGACCATGTAGAACTCCTGACTCTTCCCTTCTATAGACAGTTCCCAGCTCAAAATACTTTAAGGGAAGGTCCCGATAACTTCTAACTTTATATTTATAAACCAATATATGAGCAAGACAATTCATCGGCTTAATTACATATTCTTCATCACCGAATGAAAAAAGGTACATATTCTTCCTGTAAAAGTCAAGATGTCCCGACTTTTTCCATAAAACTGCCCGGGAGATATGGGGACTCCTCACCAACTGGTATCCCCGCTTGAGGTGTTCTTCCTTCTCAAAATTCTCTATGATCTCCCTGAGCAGAGCCCCTTTGGGATGATAAATTATCAGCCCAGCTCCCAGGTCGCTGGAGATACTAAATAGCTCTAACTCTCGGCCTAACCTGCGGTGATCCCTTCTCTTTGCCTCCTCTATCTGTCTAAGATACTGCTCCAGCTCCTTTTCAGTATGAAAGGATGTCCCATAAATCCTTGTCAACATAGGATTACCCTCTTTACCGCGCCAATAGGCCCCAGCTAAGGAAAGAAGCCGGAAAAACTCCACCTTTCCCGTTGACTCCAGGTGGGGTCCACGACAAAGATCCACAAATTCTCCCTGCCGATACAGAGTAACTTTTTCATCCTCAATCCCTTCCAGAAGCTGGAGTTTGTAGGGCTCTTTTCTCTTCCTGAAGACTTCAATGGCCTTCTTTTTAGTTACTAACTCTTTTTCGAAGGGGAGGTTTTCCTTGATTATCTTCCTCATCTCCTTCTCCACCTGAGCTAGATTCTCGGACAGGAGAGCCCCATCAATTCCAAAATCATAATAAAAACCATTCCTGATGGAGGGACCTATGCCTAACTTGGCTTCCGGAAAAATCCTTTTAACAGCCTGAGCCATTATATGGGAAGTACTGTGCCTTAAGACTTCAAGATCCAGATCCTCTTTTAAGTTTGCAGATTTCATAATAGGCAGTCTATATTTATTTTGCTGGTGCCCAGTGCTGGACTTGAACCAGCGACCTCTTGCATGTCAAGCAAGCACTCTAACCACTGAGCTAACTGGGCCTGGAGGCGGCACCCGGATTCGAACCGGGGATAAAGGATTTGCAGTCCTCTGCCTTACCGCTTGGCTATACCGCCCAGGAAAGAGACCTCATAAGAGACCTAAAGTATATCAAAAGAAAACGCTCCTGGACACCATCCAGGAGTTTGTCCCTAATAGTCTATGATGCAGGATCATTCGCTCTTTTCAGGGGTCTTGCTCTCTGCGTTCTCTTCTTCGGATACATCTCGCGCTTCGAATTCGGTACCTCCCGTTCCGGCGGGAGTCATATTGCATTCCCCGTTGAAGAAGGCACCCTGGGCAATGGTCAAATCAGAGGCCCTGATTTTACCTTCCAAACTACCGGATGAGAAGAGTTCTACTCTTCCCTCACAGTTGATATCTCCAATAACCTTTCCTCCGATGTCTACTGCTTTGGCTGTAATGTTTGCCTGAACGACGGCCTCCTCTCCAATAATAACCGATCCCTCAGTTTGAATTTCACCTTCAAATTTTCCATCAATCCTGACATTCTCTTTATCCTTCAGAACCCCCTTGAACTCAGTATTCTTTCCTATCACACAATTGGTTATTTCCTCTTTTTTCTTAAACATCTATTTTTCTCCTTCCTCCGCTGAATTATTTTCGGCAAAAACCGCCTTCCCTTTAAGAGAAAGACTACCCATCATCTTATCCCAGCGGTTCTACCATGAGATCCAGAGGGTTAATAGGTTTTTCCTTGAACCACACCTCAAAATGAAGATGAGGTCCTGTACTGCGTCCCGTGCTTCCCACCCTACCTATGGCCTCTCCTTTACTTACCCGGCTGCCTTTTTTCACTAGAATGCGGGAAAGATGGCCATATACAGTAGAATATCCATACCCATCTCTGACCTTAATAGCCAAACCATAGGGACCAAGCCACCCGGCAAAGATAACCTCACCCTGGGCCGCTGCCTTAACCTCTGTTCCCCAGGGAGCAACAATATCGATAGCTTGATGAAACTCTCTCTTTTTTGTAAAGGGATTTATGCGTCGTCCGAATCCGGAGGAAATCCATCCCTGCACAGAGAAAATATTGGGAGTAGAGGCAAAAAGGTCCTTTTTCTGGAGGAGAATCTTCTCAATCTCTCCCAGACCTTCCTCTCGTCTCTTTGCTTCTCTCTCAAGATAATTAACATTCTCCTCGGTTCTACCAATAAGAGCATAAGAAAATGGATGTTCTTTCTCAATTATGAATTGCTCCGGAAGTCCAACCGCGGGTCCCTCTACTGGGGGCAGGTAAACTTGAGGCCCTCCCTTACCTAAACTTGCTTCCTTACCAGAGACACTTTCTCCTACCCCGGCTAGAGTTCTTAGTTTATCTTCTAGCTCTTGCAATCTTTCCATGGTCTTGGTGAAATCTTTAACTTTCTCGGCCAGCGAAAAAATCTTGACTTTCTGAATCCGGTTTACTCTCTCTAGCTCATCCAGCAGGTTTACCTTCTCCTTAAGCTGGAGATAGCTATGGACAAGGAAGAAGAGAGCAACCAGGGCTACAGCAGCTCCAGTTATACTCAGAGAAAAAATGAATTTAGAAATTCTCATCCGACGTACCCGCCCCTGCGAATGAGGGATCCACATCACCGTGAAGAATCCCTCCTTTTTCATATTCTTATTTCTCTTCAACTGTCCAAATACCTCGAGGCTTTTCCCCTCTGTCGCTCCATGTCAGCTTTGAATTGTTTCTCCTCGCCCCGTTAAATAGGGTATTTAACGGGACTCGTCTTCTGTAAAGAGAGAAGAAGGGTTTATCCAAGTAGGATTTATTATATCATACTCTGTCAAATTGGCAAGAAAGAACAGAAAGTTTTACACAAAAGCAAAATCTTGTATAGTAAAGGTATGAGGGAAAAGCGATGCTGACGGAAAAAGAGAGATTGACCCTTATTGATGGCACCGGCCTACTCTACCGTGCCTATTACGCCCTTCCTCCTTTGAGCAATACCCAGGGTGTTCCCACCGGAGCCGTCTATGGATTCACCCGCATGCTGATGAAACTCCTCAAAGAGAAGAAGCCCCAATATCTTGCCTGCACTTTTGATAAAGGAAGGAAAACCTTTCGACACAAGAAATTTAAGGAATACAAAATCACTCGGCCCCGCATGCCCGAGGATCTGACTAGCCAGATCCCTTTAATCAAAAAGATTCTTGCTGGTTTTGGTGTTCCTATCTTCGAAGAGGAAGAATACGAAGCTGATGATATCTTAGCAGCCTTAGCCAAGCAAGGAGTAAGACGGGGACTGAGAGTGGAAATTCTTACCGGAGATAAGGATATTTTCCAAATAGTCTCTCCTTCCGTCCACATTATCCGTTTTAAAAAGGGTCTTTCCCAGACTGATCTTTTTGATGAGGAAGGGGTAAGGGCAAGCCTTGGTGTCTCTCCCAGCCAAATAGCAGATTACCTTTCTCTGGTGGGAGATGTCTCTGACAATATACCGGGGGTACCCGGGATTGGGCCCGCCACGGCCAAAGAGCTGCTTCAAAAGTACGGGAGCCTGGAGAATCTTATCCGCCAACTGGATGATTTACCGACCAGCAAAAGGGAACTATTCAAAAAATACCAGGATCAGGCAAAACGATCAAAGGAACTGACTACTCTCATCACCTCCGTTCCTCTCCAGGTGAATTGGGAGAAATTCAGGGTAAAGAGTCCTGACAAGAAAGTGCTTCTTCCCCTTTTTAGAGAGCTGGGGTTCAAAAAATTGATAGAGGATTTCACTACTTCTAAATCTCATAACGCAGATTACCAGACCATCAAGAACCTTAAGGAGCTTGATCAACTCATCTTTGCCTTAAACCAGGGCTCTTTTGTTCTGGAAACGGGGAAGGATCCGCCTGGAATAGCTTTCCTTCCGAAAGATGGAATATGCTATTGGCTCCCTCTGATTCAAAAAGAATTAAGAAAAGATCTCCTCATTAAAAAAATCTCCCCTATTCTCCAAGATCCTCGGATGAAAAAGATAGCACATAATCTAAAGAAGGTTATCCTGGACCTCAAAGAGTGGAAGCTAGACCTTAAGGGATCAGGCTTTGATATCCAGCTCGCCGCATACCTTCTCAACCCTTTAGCTTCAGATTATTCGCTTAGGGGCTTATGTATAGAATATCTGGGAAAAAATATAGATGAGGTTTCTCCTCCTGAGAAGGTGAAGTTGATCCATAAGCTAAAGGGGAGCCTCGGGGAAAAATTGAAGGAGGAGAATCTCTGGGAATTGTACACCAAGGTGGAGCTTCCTCTGGTAGACACTCTAGCAAAAATGGAAAGTAGAGGTATCAAGGTAAAAAGGTCGGCTCTGGAAGCATTCTTAAGTGAGGTAAGAGAAAAAATAACATCCCTGGAACAAGAGATTTATGAAGAAGTGGGAGAGAAGTTTAACATTAACTCCCCCAAGCAGCTGGGGCAGATTCTCTTTGAAAAATTGAACTTACCAGCTATGAAGAAGATAAAAACCGGTTATTCTACCAACGAGGAGGTCTTGCAAACTCTCTGTCTTATTCGCCCCTCCCTCAAAAAAATCCTGGATTACCGCCAGCTATCTAAGTTAGAATCCACCTATATAAGACCTTTCCCTAGCTTAATCAACCCCAGGACCGGGAGAATTCACACCTCCTTTAACCAGACAGTTACTGCCACGGGAAGGCTGTCCTCTTCACAGCCTAATCTTCAAAACATACCTGTCAGGAACAAATTTGGAGAGAAGTTTCGTCAGGCATTCATTGCCGACGAAGGAAATCTATTCCTCTCCGCTGATTATTCTCAGATAGAACTAAGGATTCTGGCTCATCTTTCAGGGGATCCTAACTTAAAAAAGGCTTTTGATCGAAATGAGGATATTCACCAGCAGACAGCCACAGAGATTTTTAATGTCCTGCCTCTTCAGCTCACCTCTCAGATGAGAAGACTGGCAAAGGTAGTTAACTTTGGCATTGTCTACGGAATAAGCTCATACGGGCTGGCTCGTGATTTAGGAGTTTCTCAAAAAGAGGCTGACGAATATATTCAGCATTATTTTCAGCGCTACCCACAAGTCAAGGAATACCTGGGTACAGTAGTGAAGGAAGCTCGGGAAAAAGGATACGTAAGGACACTTCTGGGACGAAAGAGATATCTTCCGGGAATCCTCTCCTCCAACAGGAGGAGGAGAGAGATGGCGGAGCGAGCTGCCATTAACACTCCTATTCAGGGAGGAGCAGCTGACCTCATCAAGTTAGCTATGGTCAATTTAGAAAAGAGATTAAGGGAGGAAGAGCTTGGGGCCTGGACTATCCTTCAGATCCATGATGAGCTTATTTTTGAGGTCCCTGAAAGAGAGATAGATGAGACCCGGAGGATAGTTAAAGAAGAAATGGAAGGAGCTATGAAACTCTCTGTTCCCCTGGTGGTGGAAACCAAAGTAGGAAAAAACTGGGCCGAAATGAGCAGCTAACACCAGTACCTCACCCACAGATCCCTCTTCCCGAAAGCGAGAGCTCAAGCTCAAAAACAGGCAACAAAGGAAAGAAGATTGAACCTATACCGGCTACCTGCCTACGAGCTTCATCAGTTAATCCAGGATAGAGAGATTTCCATCCAAGAGCTCACTCGCTCCATCTTCCAGCGCATAGAGGAACTAGAAGATAAGATTAAGGCTTTCCTTTCCCTGGATATAGAGGGAGCCATGGAGCAGGCTAGGAGGCTGGATAGAAAACTCTCACAGGGAAAGAAACTGGGTTCCCTGGGCGGAATTCCCATAGCAGTGAAAGACAACATTTGCCTTAAAGGCAAAAGAACTACCTGTGGTTCTCGTATTCTTGAAGATTTTCGTCCTCCCTACTCAGCTACGGTGGCTCAAAGATTGAAAGAGGCAGATGCCATTATTATTGGTAAGACTAATATGGACGAATTCGCCATGGGTTCTTCCACAGAAAACTCTGTTTTCCAGGTAACCCGCAATCCCTGGAATCTCGGATCTATTCCTGGAGGCTCCAGCGGAGGGTCGGCAGCCGCCGTGGCCAGTGGAGAAACGGTGATGGCTCTGGGATCCGATACAGGTGGATCCATACGCCAGCCAGCCTCTTTCTGTGGCGTAGTTGGACTAAAACCCACCTATGGAAGAGTTTCCCGGTATGGACTGGTTGCCTTTGCCTCCTCTCTAGATCAGATTGGTCCCATCACCAGGGATGTCAGAGACTGCGCCCTACTCCTTGGAGTCCTGAACGGCAGGGACGAACTTGATTCCACCAGTTTGGACTACCCTGTTCCTTCTTATCTCGAATATCTTGTGCCAGATCTCAAAGATATGAGAATAGGACTGCCCAGGGAATACTTTGTTCCCGGGATGAGCCATGAAGTAAGAGAGGCTATTGTTCAGGCAACAGGGGTTCTGGAAAAACTGGGAGCCAAGGTGGAGGAGGTCTCTCTTCCCCACACCGAGTATGCCATTGCTACCTACTACCTCATTGCTACTGCTGAGGCTAGTTCTAATCTGGCCAGATACGATGGAGTAGGATACGGACTCAGGACCAGGGGGAAAACTAATCTTATTGAAATGTATAAGAAAAGTCGCCAGGAAGGATTTGGTGAAGAGGTGAAAAGAAGGATAATGCTGGGAACTTATGTCTTAAGTAAGGGCTACTATGAGGACTACTACGGCAAGGCAGGGAGGGTCCGTACGCTGGTCAGGCAAGATTTCGAAGAAGTTTTTCAGAGCTACGACGCTGTAGTTACCCCTGCCTCTCCCACAGTGGCTTTCAAAATAGGGGAAAAGGTGGATGACCCTCTCAAGATGTATCTTTCTGATATATTTACCATCTCCGCTAACCTCGCAGGAATCCCGGGAATTTCCGTTCCCTGTGGATACAGTCAAGAGGGCCTTCCCATCGGGCTTCAAATTTTGGCTAAAGCCTTCGATGAGACCACCTTACTTCGGATAGCCTATGCCTATGAGCAGAGTACCAATTGGCATAAAAGCAAACCTGAAGATCTTAAGCTTTGATGAATCCACAAATCTCATCCGGCTGTCCAGTAATCAAGATAGAGGGAGAGACTCTACCCGAAGTATGGGAGAAATCACTTCTGGAATGCTGGGAAAAAGGGATCCAGGTAAGAACGGAGTATGATAAACCAGGGGACCCTCCCAGTAGGGACTGTACCATAATTATGGAAGTCATCTCTCCTTTTAAGGAACCCCGCCTTCACCGGGCTATTCCTGCCGGACTGGCTGATCTGGAAATCTATCGTCAGGAAGTCCTTCTGGGGGTTCACGACGACTGGATTAAGCCGGAAGAGGGAAAATGGGAATATACCTACCATGAAAGACTATTTGATTACAAAGTTTCTCATAATTCACAGTCTATCAATCAAATAGACCTTATCGTTGATAAACTGTCTAAAATTCCTTACTCCCGAAGAGCTCAAGCAACCACCTGGAAATGTTGGCTTGATCCCGGATTTTACGACGCTCCTTGCCTCCAACGTCTCTGGATGAGAATATTTGGGGACAATCTTCAGCTAAATGTTCATCTTAGAAGCAACGATGCCTTTAAGGCAGCTTTTATGAACATGTTTGTCTTTACTGAACTACAAAAGATGGTAGCAGAAAAAACTAGTCAAAAAACAGGGAAGGAAATTAAGGTGGGTAAATATGTGCATATCGCTGACAGCTATCATATTTACGGCTCCTACTACCAGGATTTCCAGGGTTTTCTCGATACTCTAAAAAAAAGATCTTTCAAGGAAAGAACATGGTCTACTTCTTTTGCAGAGCCTTTCTTTGAGGAAGGAAGAAAAAGGCTTGAGAGGGAGAAGGAACAAAGGAAAAGATGAGAGGAAATACTTCATGAGGAAGGTGTTGGTTACCGGAGGGGCTGGCTTTATCGGTTCCCATATCGTGGATGAATACCTCAGGAGAGACTGGAAAGTAGTGGTGGTGGACAACCTATCAACGGGAAAGAGAGAGAACCTTAACCGGGAAGCTAAATTCTACCAGATGGATATCACTGATCCAGGTATGGATAGGCTCTTCATCCAGGAGAAACTTGATCTGGTCAATCATCATGCCGCTCAAATCGACGTTAGGATTTCTGTGAGAGATCCCCTTCTTGATGCACAAATCAATATCCTGGGGACCTTGAACCTCTTGAAAAACTGCCTGAGATACAGGGTAGGTAATTTTATTTTCATCTCTTCAGGAGGGGTAATTTACGGTGAGACGGATAACCTGCCAGCCAAGGAAGAGTACCCCAAAAATCCCCTTTCTCCTTACGGAGTCTCCAAGCACACCATCGAGCATTACCTTTACTATTACCGCAAAACCTCTGTTTTAAACTATCTGGCCCTAAGATATGGTAATGTCTACGGACCCCGGCAGGACCCCCGTGGGGAAGCAGGAGTTATTGCCATCTTTAGCGGAAAAATGCTTCAGGAAAAAAGGCCTTTCATATTTGGAGACGGTAGGCAACTCAGGGACTACATTTACGTAGAAGATGTGGTCATGGCTAATATGATAGGAACTGAGAAGATACAGGAGCTCAACGAAAGAGATCCCTCATCGCCTGATGATCTGGCTTACAATGTGGGGACCCAGAAAGAGAGCTCGGTAAATTTGCTCTACCAGACCCTGGCCCAGATTACCAGATTTAAGATGCCTCCCTCCTACGCCCCCGAAAGAAAGGGAGAGATTAGAAGGATATATCTGAACATTGAAAAAGCAAAAAGGGAGTTAGGCTGGAAGCCGAGCCTGGAGCTAAAGGATGGATTGGCCAGGACAGTAGAGTGGTTTAGAAAAAATCTATAGTGCTTCAGCTTTCTCCCCGGCTAAGGCCAGGAGTTTTTCTTCCCTTTGCCTGACAGATCTCTTCAGTTTCTCCAAAATGGCTTTATTTTCCTCTCGCAAAAGATGCTTGAATCTTCCCTGAGATTTAATCCAATCTATGAGGGGCCTTCGCTTCTTCCTGGGACGGTAGGTAATGCGGTACTGACCATTCTCCACTTCATATAAGGGCCAAACGCCGGTAAGAACAGCTAATCTAGCAATTTCAATACTCTCAGAATCAGGGTGTCTCCACCCTCTGGGACAGGGGGAGAGTATATTCATAAATGTTGGGCCTTCGGTGCTTAAAGCCTTTTGAACCTTCTTCATCAAATCATTGTAAAAGGCCGGAGATGCCTGAGCAACATAGGGAGTCCCGTGAGCCACAACAATTTCGGTGAGATCCTTTCTCTCCACCTGTTTTCCTTCCGTTATAACTTTCCCCACCGGTGAGGTGGTAGTAGCCGCACCGCAAGGACTGGCGCTGGATCGTTGTATGCCCGTGTTATGAACCACAATTCCATCAGCAATAAAATTATGCTCACCTTCT
Organism: Candidatus Aerophobota bacterium; assembly: GCA_030602545.1. Taxonomy (GTDB): domain Bacteria; phylum Aerophobota; class Aerophobia; order Aerophobales; family AE-B3A; genus SOJT01. Next base: position 687 of record JAUVZN010000025.1, on the reverse strand, counting down.
ACTCTTAAATCTAAAGTCGGTTCTGGTCCAACTAACCTTATATCTCTTACTTCTTCCATCTCAAAATATTCGTTATCTATTAAGAAATTTCGATACTTATATTGATCTGGATATTTTTCTGTATCCCATTTATTCCTTTCACTAAAGCAGATGCACCCATACTCAGAATCTTTTAGTAGTTCCCTATCCACACATTTTGTGCCTTTTTCTTTTCTTTGTTCATGTATCTTCCCAACTCTAAGACCCATAGTCTGCACCTCTCCTTTTCCATTTCTTGTCCAGCCATCACCAACATATATACCAAGATATTTCATCAAGTCTGTACTGGAATATTCTGGTAAGTTTACCCCATTTAAACGATTTACCTTATAATCTCCTTTTTTTGCTTTATCAAAATCAAATTTAAATGATTTTCCTTTGTCTAAATTCTTTAATACTACAACTTCATCTCCCGTCCTCATTTCTGAGATTGTTTTCCAAACAAAATTATTTTCCTTGCCTCTACCATTTCTTTTCAAAACCAAGAAAGGATGATTCGCCGTTGCTTTTATTGAATGATGCAGGGTGGTAAGTTCGTAAACATCTTTTGTTCCGTTGTTAAATACGCCACTACATTTTTTTAGAACTAACCTGTGGGTTTTTTGGTCGAAGGCGTATATCTCATCCCCTTCTCTTATTTCTGTTATT
>JAUVZN010000001.1 GCA_030602545.1 Candidatus Aerophobota bacterium | reverse complement strand
TCTCATCTGTTTTTCTGGACTGTCCAGATCTGCCAAAAGATTCCCTGCTTTCTCAAGATAATAGGGGGTATCTGTAACAGCGAGCTCATTTCTCTCTTCATTCATCTCAAAGGTTCCTTCAGGGGAAAGGTAGCCCTTTATGATCTTTTCCATATCAGAGGCCAGAGCAAACTTCAAGGGAAATACCTTCTTCTCAGGTTGGAACCTGTCCAGACCCTGGATAAGAGAGCTAATTTTTGTCATATGATAACTGGTATCGGTTATGAGAAGAGAATTGGTGGAGGGATATGTAACAACTTCCCCATTATCACTTAGATAATCCTTGATAAGAGAGGCTAACTTTTCCGCTCTCAGAAATTGGGGACTGAAACTCTGGCTACGAAGCTGCTTTTCCGGGCTGTCCAACTCCTGGATGAAGCTGGCTATCTCTTCCAGGTGGAGTCTTTTATCACTCACCAGGAGGCTGTTAACCTCCTCATCTACCTTGAGGGTTCCTTTAGGGGAAAGAAGAAGGAGGGATTCGAGGGAGCTGGCTATGTCAGAGGCCAGGGCAAACTTTAGGGGAAAGATCCTGCTAATTACCGGAATCCTGATTACTCTGATAATGTCGTCCACCAGTGTGTACTCACAATCATTAACCTCCAGAATTCTCTTGAGCACTTCCAGTACAGGCTTATCTATAAAGCGAGCGGTCACCTTTCCCGTAACATCATTGTCTGGAATAATGCTCAGTCCTGTCCGTACAGAAATAATCTGTAAAACATATCTTAGATCTGTATTCGTAAAATCCACAGATACGTTTATTGAATCCAGAGCACCTTCTTCGGCAGAGCATAGAGTGAGCCCCAGCCCCAGCCACAATGCTCCTACCAATAGATATAGCAGTGCTTTTATCACTGTCTTATCCTTAACTTGACTATTTTCTCCACCCCCTCCAGAGTAACCTCACCTTCCTTTCCTTTTATCTCTAAGACTAAAAACTCATCTATCAGATCCCCTTCTTTGACAATCCAGGTGCCCCGCTGGCCCTGGATCAGAGCAAAAGCTTGTTCTCTGTCCCAGACCAAACCCGCAAGGCTGTATTCTGATTCTAGTGCCACTTCCTTTGGCTTAGCTTCTACCTCAAGAGGTCCTTGAGGGATTTGGGTCGCCAGGTCTTCCTCAGGGGACGGTTTTTTCTCTATCAAGGGAACAAAGGGATCTCTCCTTCCTTCACTCTCATAGAGAAACACCGGTGCAAACAAGGAGGGAAAACCCTTACTCAGCCCAAAAGTGAGAAAAAAAGCCATTCCATAAACGGCGACCAAAAATAGCCTGGAGTTTTTCACCTTCTCCTCCTTGGAACTGTCCTATTCCCTATCTCCTCCTCTCCTGGAGAGGAAGGTTTTAGGGGAGTCTCGGGAGAGAGATAGAGGGAAAGAAGGAGATTTGCCTCTATGGTTTGACTCCTAGCTTCTCTCGAAGTACTTTCCCCAGTTTCCAGTCCTTTTATCTCAAAGCTATCCAGGGTAAGAAAAGTCTTCTGCCGCCTTTTGGCAATATCGGAAAGGAGAGTGCCCAGAGCATGGTAAGTAGAATTTAAAGAGATTCTCACAGGAACACGGTTGTAATATTTGCCCATAACAGTTTCCTCCGGAGTTATCTTTGTGTAATCAATTCCGTAGGCCTGGCCTCTCAAACTTAACTCCTGAAGCAGAGAATGAATCCTTCCTTCAGGACTGAAGAATGAATTTAGCCTTTCAAGCTCAGCTTCTAGCTCCTTGTATTTCTTTTCCATCTCCCTATATTCCTCTATTCTTACCTTAATTTTCAAGATTCTCAAGTTTTCCTTTTCTATATCATCTCTCATCACTCTTACCATCTTAATTTGAGGACTGTAAAATACAAAATAAAAGACCAGTATTACTCCCCCGAATACACCTAATCCTGTTCCCACCCTGCCCTTCAAGGTCCAAGTCAATCTATCCACTTTCCTTTCCTGGATGAGCCTCCTGTAGCTTGCAGATAAGTTTAAACTCTGTGACCTCTACCTCGCCTACCATTTTTTTAGACATATTGCTAAAGCTAACGTCCTTAAAAAGGGAGGCTTTATTTAGATTTTCCATAAACTCTATCACACCTCTGGTCCGATCGAGAGAGTTCCCCTGAATGGTGAGTATCTCATCTGCGATAGGTTTAGTTATTTCCGTCAGCCACACACCCTCTGGAAGTCCCTTGCTGACCTCATACAAAATCAAAGACCAGGAAGGTTGATAGTTTGTTAGATCTAGAAGAGCCTCTAGATAAGATTTGAGTTGGGCTTCCTTCTCCTTTAACTCATCCCTTTTTAAGTTTCGAAATTTTGATTGATACTCTTCCGAGAGTTTCTTAACCGAGTGGAGCTCTCTTGCTACAGGAGCGAGCTCGGCTCTTAAAGGAAGCAAGAGGAATACGCAAATGAGAATAGCTAACCCTGCGCATAAAGAGATAAAAATAGCAAAAGCTCCCCTTTTTCTCCTCTCCAGTATGAATTTGGGTAGCAAATTTACCTTTATCATATCTGAGCTACTTTTCTGAGCGCCAGGCCCGATCCTACAGCAAAAAATGAGCCTTCTCTTTCCAGGTAATCGGGGGAAAAATAACGGGAATTATAACCCATCCTGGCGAAGGGATTATCACGTTCCACAGGAAGTCCCAGCCTCACTGACAAAAATTCACCAATGTTGTTAAGACAAGCACCACCGCCGCTGATGACAATCTTCTTGATTTTCTTTCTCCTCTGGGAGCTGTAATAATCCAGAGAATGGATAATCTCCTCTATGAGAACTTTCATGCATTTCTTGGTTTGCCTACTTATCTCGGCTCCAGTGTCTGAAGAAACTCTCCCACTTTCCTCCTCCTCAGCCATCAGTCCGTACTCTTCCTTCAGCTGGTTGGCTCTGGAATAATCTATGCCGAGCTCCTCGCTAATGGCACGAGTAATATGCAGTCCCCCAAAATTCAAGTTCCTGACCAGAAATGGAAATCCTCCTTCGAGGATGAGGATGGAAGTGGTACTGTGTCCCATCTCCAGAAGAGCTATATCCTCCAACTGGTGAGGATGGGAGAACTCAAACATATTAAATAGAGCAAGAGCGTTCACATCCAATATTTGAGGAATAATCCCTGCTTTCCTTAGAATATCAAGGTGACTATCAATAGTTTCCTTCTTCACCCCCACTAGAATTACGGAGGTCTCCTCCCCTTTTCTCCTGCCCCATCCAAGCACCTGAAAATCCAGGTATACTTCATCGAGGGAATAGGGAAGATGCTCTTCCGCTTGCCATCTTACCGCCTGGACAAGTTCCTCCTCAGGCATAGGGGGAACCAGTATCCTCCTTACAATAACTGACTCTCCCCCCACCCCAGAGATGAGCCTGCGAGGATTCACTCCATAATCCGCAACTAGACTCTTTATGATCTTTACTATGGCTGATTTTCTATCCTCACCTTCAAGATCAGGCTGTATTTCTACTCTAGCCAGCTTTGTTAGTCGGACACCCTTTTTTCTGTGAACTAATTCTACCATCTTTACCGCTGCTGCTCCTACCTCTAAACCTACGCTCACGGGTGCCAATTTAATTCTCCCGGCATCTTTCGCTCTCCAGAATCAAAGTGACAGGGCCATCGTTCTCTACTCCTATTCGCATCTTCGCTCCGAAACGCCCTTGCTGTGGAGAAAATCCCTTCTTTCTCACCAGCTCCACAAACCTTAAGAAAAGTCCCTCAGCTAAATTTCTCGAAGCAGCCCTCATAAAGTTAGGACGAAGACCCTTCCTGCATTCTCCGTAAAGGGTGAATTGTGGTATAATGAGTATTTCTCCTTCTACCTGGACTAGAGATAGATTCATCTTGCCCTTCTCATCTTCGAATATACGAAGGTTAACTATTTTCTCAGCAAGATATTCAGCGTCTTTTACTGTATCCACTCTTCCCACACCAAGAAAGATCACCACTCCCTTTTTGATAGCTCCTACCAGCTTCCCTTCCACCTCACATGAAGCCTCTCCTACTCGCTGGATCACTGCTCGCATAAGATCCACTCAGCTCTTTCTGCACCTAAATTTATCCCAGTTTTTCTTTGGTCGAAGGAATCCCTTCCCTTCGCTCATCCAGTCGGGTAGCCTCATCTAAACTCAGAGCAAAAGCCTTAAAAGCAGCTTCCATTAAGTGATGAGCTCCACTTCCATAACACAAATTTACGTGCAGGGTAACTCCTGCGTGAGAAGCAAAACCGCGGAAGAACTCTTTCATTAGTTCTAACTCGGATCCATCCTGCTCTCTTAGGGAGGAGGATTTAAATACCAAAACTGGGCGTCCACTTATGTCAAGGGCTACCTGAGCCAGTACCTCATCCATGGGAACGAAAAAGCTGCCATACCTCTTTATTCCTTTTTTCTCTCCCAAAGCTTTTCTCACCGCTTTTCCCAAACAGATACCCACATCCTCGGCCAGATGATGATAGTCTACTTTAATATCCCCTTTGGCCACAATTCCTAAGTCAAAAAATCCATGATAGGCGAGAAGAGAAAGCATGTGATCCAAGAATGGATACGAAGTATCTATCCTGGAGGTCCCCTTACCATCCAAATTCAAATCAATCTTAACTTCTGTTTCCCTGGTTTTTCTTTCTACCCTTGCCAATCGATTGGTCTTCATTTTTGGTGACCTTAATCTTGAGGACTCTGGGGGTGTCCTGCCTTATTTTGAATCTTTCATCCACACGGTAGCCCACCACCCAAGCTATCTTATCCTTGCTAATGAGCAGAGGGATCATACCCCTTTGTTCTAAAGGAATTTTGAGATCAATAAAGAAATCTTTTATCTTCTTGCTACCCTTCATTCCTGAGGGTTGAAATTTATCGCCTCTTTTTCTCTGACGCAGAAACAAAGGTTCCTCCAATCTATCCCAATCCAAATAAGCGATTGAGTCCTCTTTAGCAAAATTGGTAGGTCTATCGAGGATAATCTCTGCCTCCAGGGAAAGACGTAACTCTGGAAGCTCTATCTTTCCTGGAACAATCAGAGAGTAATGAAAGGATAGTTTCTTATTTTTCCCCTTTTTGATAACCAATCTATCATATTCTCTTTGAACTAATAAATCTCCGGGAAGATCTAATTTCTTGGTCCCCCTACCCGAACCCATCCCCAGAACAGAATTTATGTGATCGAAGGTAATTCTTTTCAGATCTCCTTTTACCTCCCCGAGAGCTTTGCGGACTACCCTCCTCTGTATGGCGGGGTGTAGACGATGGAGTTTTTGGATATCCAGGATCAACTTTCCGTTATTTTGCCCCACAGCTGCTAGACGCAGTGCTCTCCTTGTTTCTCTTTCCAGATAATCTCCTTCCTCCCTGAGAATGGCGTTGATCCGAAGAATAGTTTCTCCTATCCGAGGATTATACTGCCTGGAGAGATGAGGAATTAGGTCCCAGCGGATCCTGTTCCGCAAAAAACGAAGCTGGAGATTAGAGGAATCCTGGCAGGGATAAAGATGATTGTCTTTACAATAAACTTCTACCTCTTCCCGAAAGATCTCGATCAAGGGTCGAATAACTCTACCCCTTACCGGTGGGATACCGGAAAGTCCGTCTACCCCAGCTCCTTTGATTAATCTCATCAGAAGAGTTTCCACCTGATCAGAGGCTGTATGAGCCATGGCGATCCGGCTGGCTCCCACTTCATTAGCCACATGCTCCAGAAAATTATATCGGGCCCGGCGACCGGCTTCCTCCAGGGAAAGCTTCTTCTTCTTGGCCAGAAGGGATACATTGCAGGAGTCCGAAATCACAGAAATACCAAGCTCTCGGCCAAATTGCTTTACCCATCTATCTTCTTCTTCCCCCTCCCTGCCTCTTAGTTTATGATTGAGATGAGCTATCCACAAAGTTAAATTATACTCATCTTGCAGCCGCGAAAGAAGATGGATCAAGCTCACCGAATCAGGACCTCCAGAGACACCAACCACTACTCGTACATTTGGGCCGAGCATCCTGTATTTCGCTATGGTCCCTTTTGCCTTCCCTAAGAGAGAGCGTGCTCTTTCCATTTATCTAAACCTTTCCACCAGTTTACCCCGTTTAGAGAGGATTCTCTAGGAGGGTTCACCTGACCTTACTGAGTTTTTCTCTGATAAGCTTTGCCCTTAGCTGGTCCCGAGAAAGAGGAGTAAGTTCTCTTCCTTCTCTTATCTGCAGTTGAGCCGGGGTTATCAGAAAAAACAGTTCATTTAAGATCTGAATATTAAAACCAGGCAGAAGCTCTAGACCTATCCCCAGTCTCAGCTTAGAAAGTAGATCCAGAGCTTCCTGAGAACTAATCAGATGAGCTCCAGTTAAAATACCGTAGGCTCTGCCCACTTCATTTTTTATCTCAATTACATTTCTTTTGAGAAGAGCCTCCCTTGCCCTCTTTTCCTGCTCTACAACCTGGTGGGTCACCTTCTCGACGTGATCAATGATTTCTTCTTCTTTTAAACCCAGAGTTAGCTGGTTGGAAACCTGGAAAAACTCGCCCTGGGCCTCTGTCCCTTCCCCATACAAACCCCTGGCTACCAGTCCTAATTGGGAAATACCTTTTAATATGTCGTTTATTTTTCGGACAGCTACCAGGGCAGGTAGATGAAGCATGCAGGAAGCTCTCATTCCCGTCCCCGTATTGGTGGGACAGGCTGTAAGGTAGCCATATCGAGGGAGAAAAGCGTAGTCCAACATCTCCTCCAGCTCATCATCCACTCTGTCAATTAACCGCCAAGTTTCCATTAGTTGAAGTCCGGAGAATATGGTTTGCAGACGAAGGTGATCCTCCTCATTTATCATCAAAGATAGCATCTCCTCTTTCTCCGTCGCTAAAAATCTATACCTACCACCTTTAGTGAATTCTACCGAAATGAGGTGCCTTTCTAAAAGAAATCTTCGCTCCGTAGAGGAAAGCTCAGCCACATCAATGATATGGGCATTCTTCAGATATTTACTTTTTTCTATAGCATCAATGATCTTTTCCGAAACCCCCTTCAGTTTGGATTCTTCAGCCCAAAGGGGGAAAGGGAAACCCTCCAGATTACGGGCCAACCTTACCCGGCAGCTAAATACAATCCCTGCTTCTGGTCCATCTCCTTTTAACCATCGGCTAGTTACGTTAGCCATTGCTTGAAATTTCATTTTCTCCCACCCTTTTCTAGCTCCCGTAACTCATCCCTAAATTCAGCAGCTTTTTCGTACTCTTCCTTCCTCACCGCCTCTTCCAGTTTTTTACGTAATTCATAGACCTTTCTATCTAGCCTATCCTCTTTCTTCCCTTTCTTAGGAACTTTTCCCGAATGATAAACCTTACCATGAATTTTTTCCAGCAAAGGATCAAGATACTCTGTAAAGTTCTGATAACATAGACTACATCCTAATTTACCCTTTTTTATTATCTCTTCATAGCTTATACCACAACCGGAGCACTGCGGTCCCTTCCCCAGAGAAGGAGGAATTTCCAGCTTAGTTAAACCCAGCATAAGCTCAGGAAGGGAAAAACTGGGGAAAAAAGATTCTCCCAATCCCTTTTCTTTAGCACAGACATCACAGAGATGCAGTTCCCTTACCTCCCCCCCAATAATTTCTTTAAAATGAACATTAACTTCTCTTTTCTTGCAAACCTGACAAAGCATTTACCTCACCTTGATCTCGCCGGATCTGCCTTTCCTGCCACCTATCTCCTCATCTTGTCTGAGTTTCTTTTTTAGATCGCCCAGGCTCGCCTATCAAGCTAATTTTATCACAAATGGGGCTTCTGTCAATTATTAAGCGAGGAGGACAGATACCTTATCCTTACCAGATAAAGCCCCTGTGGAGGAGCTGTAGGACCGGCAGCAGTGCGGTCTCTGGCATCTAATATCTCCTTTACCTCTGGAGGTGATATTCTCCCCCTACCCACCTCTACCAAAGTACCTATTATGTTTCGCACCATGCGATAAAGAAAACTATCCGCCCTTATATAAATAACCATGAACCTTCCTTTAACGAAAAAAACTACTTTTTCTATCTTTCGCACCGGGGAATAAACAGGACTTCCCTGCGCCAGGAAAGAGGAGAAATCATGCCTCCCTATAAGATACCTGGAAGCTTCCCTCATATTTTCTCTCTCAAGAGAGAATGGAATATGCCAGCTAAAATTGCGGTAAAAGGGATTGGGAAAAGGATGATTGTAGATGATGTACCTATAGAGTCTGCTCAAGGCTGACTTTTGGGCGTGGAAATTCACAGAGACTTCTTGAACCTTCTTAACCTGTATATCGGGAGGCAGATAGCTATTTAAAGCGGGTTTGATAGCAGGAATAGGAACGAAGCTACAGGTAACAAAATTGATGACCTGTCCCTTGGCATGAACTCCCGTATCCGTCCTTCCAGCCACTGATACCTTTATTCTTTCCTTGAAGAGTTTATGAAGACCATTCTCTACAAGCTCCTGAACTGTAAGATGTCGAGGTTGTCTTTGCCATCCACAATAGGAAGAACCGTCGTACTCCAGGATAACCTTTATGTTACGCACTCTCAAGATATTTGAGGGGGAAATTCCTCCGGAATTTCCCCCTCAACGGCCTTGTCGGCAAAGCCGACTTATCGCTCAAGCAAGGCCTGCTCCTCCTATTTAATTCAAAGGAATTTTTGAAATATAGAATTATCTAACGGGGTTTATACAAGTTTCACTTTACATATCAGGGCATTATCGCCCTCTCGCTTCCGGAGCCTGGTGATCTGCGTATATCCACCTTTGTGTTCCTTATAGCGAGGAGCTATTACTTCAAAGAGTTTCTTAGCAATTTTCTCATCCCGAATAACTCTTAGGATACACCGTCGATGGTGAAGAGAGTCATTCTTGGCTAACGTAATAAGCTTCTCTGCTAACCTCGCTGCCTCCTTAGCCTTTGCCTGAGTAGTAACGATCCCCTCATAGAAGATGAGAGACCCTATTAAGTTATTTAAGAGGGATTTGCGATGAGCCTTGTCTAACCCCAGTTTTTTTCCTTTTTTTCTGTGCTTCATTTTTCTTTCTCTTGGGCCAGCTTTAGATTACATTCGGCGAGCCTCTCCTGTACCTTTTTCAATGACTTCTCCCCAAAGTTCCGCATCTCCAGAAGATCCTTGCTCGTTCTATTCAATAGGTCACTTGTTTTTTTTACCCCCGACGCCTTTAGAGTACGAAGGGGCATACCGGAAAGCCCTATTTCTTCAATGCTTTGCTCCAGGAACTCCATAGTCCTCTTCTCTTTCTTCAATCTTTCCCCTATAGGCTCCTCGGGAGTAAAAAATTCTAAATAGCTCTGCAGGATCTTTGCTGCTTCTTTTACGGCCTCATCGGGTTTCATGGTCCCGTCGGTATGGATATCCACTATGAGAGAATCAAAACTGGTCTTTCGTCCAATACGAGCAGGTCTGACATCATAATTTACTTTCTTTATGGGTGTGAAAATGGCATCAATAGGAATAGTACCTATAGGATCATCGGAGGTTTTATTTTCACTGGCTTCGACATACCCTCTGCCCTGAGCTAAGGTTATCTCCATCAAAAGGTGTGTTTTTGCGTCACTCAGAGTAGCGATATGCAAATCGGGGTTGACAATTTCCACGTCGGGATCGGCTTGAATGTGAGATGCTCGTACCTCTCCGGCTCCCTCGGCTTCGAGAAATACCCTCTTCTTCTCGCAGTACAGCCTTGCTCTGAGAGACTTGAGATTCTGAATGATCTCCAGCACATCCTCTTTCACCCCTGAAATAGTAGAAAACTCATGAGACACTCCTTCGAACTTAACGGAGACCACAGCTGCTCCCGGCAGAGAAGAAAGTAGAACTCGGCGAAGAACATTGCCTAAGGAGACACCATAGCCTCTTTCCAGAGGCTCAATGATAAATCTGGCATAGGTGTCAGAGAAAGTCTCTCTTTCCACATCCATTTTTTTTGGTTTTATTAACTCTTGCACTCCTCCCTCCTTTTGGGATCATTGATGGGTTACCCTTCCAGACACCATCATCTCGCTAGTCTATGAGCAGTGCGCTTCCTTCTTTGACCCGGAGTCCCCTCCCTCGACGAGACGTACCAGCTAAATGACATCTTTGGGGCCTAAAAAAGGGGAAGTTCCCTCCGGACAACCTACCTTGAATAATATTCAACGATTAGGGCCAGGTCTATTTCCTGATTTAACTCCTCCTTCCGGGGCACTCTGGTAATTATTCCCTTGAGAGACTTTTTGTCTATTTCCAACCACATCGGTACTGTTCTCCCCTCCGAGCTTTTAAGAATTTGCTTCATAATGGGAAGTTTCTTGCTTTTCTTCTCTACTTCGATTACATCTTTTTCCTTCAAAAGATAAGAAGGAACATTGACCCTCCTACCATTGACCAAAAAATGAGCATGATTTATTAATTGACGGGCCTGGGAACGAGAGACACTGAAACCCAACTGATAAACTACGTTATCCAATCTGCGCTCCAGTATTCTTAGAAACTCCTCTCCTGCAGATCCGGGAGATTTCTCTGCCATCCGGTAACTTTTTTTAAATTGATTTTCCCGTAACCCATACATCCAGCGAACTTTCTGTTTCTCGTGAAGTTGCTGGCCATATTGAGATAATCTTCTTCGCCTTCTAAAAACTCCGGATTTCCTGCTTTCCAGAACACACTTGTCCGTATAACACTTCTCTCCTTTCAAAAAGAGCTTGGTGTCTAACTTACGACACTTCTTACATCTATTTTCTCTTTTCCGGGCCAACTAACCCCTCCTCCCATAAATTCCTCAAACTTTTCTTTTCTTAGGGGGACGGCACCCATTATGAGGAATGGGAGTTGCTTCCTTAATGGAAACAACCCTTAGTCCTCCTGCCTGAAGGGCCCTGACGGCTGTCTCCCTGCCCGATCCTGGTCCTTTTACCACCACCCTCACTTTCTCTAACTGGAATCCTTCCTTTGCTTTTTTAATTATCTCCTCTGCCGCTTTTTGAGCGGCGAAGGGAGTTCCCTTCTTGGTCCCTTTGAAACCTACCTGACCGGCGGAAGACCAACAAAGGACCTCTCCATTAAGATTGGTAAGGGTAATAATAGTGTTATTGAAGGTAGCGTGAATATAGGCCATTCCTTCCTCTACACTTATCTTCTTCTTTTTCTTTGCCGGCACCTTTCTCTTTTTGGGCATTTTTTATCTCCTGGCTATTTTGTCTTTTTCTTGGTACCAAATGTTCTGCGTGGTCCCTTCCTTGTCCTGGCATTACACCTTGTTCTCTGCCCCCTTACCGGTAGTCCCCTTTTATGCCTGATTCCCCGATAACAGCCTATACTTATCAAACGGGAAATATCGGTACTCACTTTTCTCCTGAGCTCTCCCTCTATCTCATAATCGCCTTCCTCAATAATCTTTCGCAGGATATTGACTTCCCCCTCCGTGAGATCCTTGACTCGGGTATCTGGATCAACCTCAGCCTGGCCCAATATTTTATGGGCCAGGGAACGCCCAATTCCATAAATAGCGGACAGGCCTATCCCCACCTTCTTATGGGAAGGAAGTTCCACTCCGCTAATCCGTGCCATTTACGCCTCCCTCATTTTTCATCTATCCCTGACGTTGTTTGTGTTTAGGGTTCTCGCAGACAACGCGCACTACCCGCCTTCTTCTGATTATCTTGCACTTTTTGCACATTCTTCTCACCGATGATCTAACTTTCATTTCCCTTTTCCTTCTCTATAGACAATCCTACCCCGGGAAGGATCGTAGGGTGAAACCTCCAAAGCTACCCTATCGCCAGGGAGTATTCTGATAAATCGCATCCGCATTTTTCCACACACGTGAGCTAAGACTCTGTGTCCATTTGCCAGTTCTACCCTGAAAGTAGCGTTAGGCAGCGTTTCTACCACAATCCCCGAAGTCTTAATCAGGCTTTCCTTAGGCAATCTTCATCCCTCAAGATACTCTCTTTCCTCCGGGAGCACACTGGTGAGTATGGTTACCTTCCCATCCAGGATGGCTATAGTATGCTCAAAATGAGCAGATAGACTTCCGTCCTTGGCTACCACCGTCCACTTATTAGGTAGTACCCTCACTTCACTTCCTCCCTGGTTAACCATAGGTTCAATGGCCAGGACCATTCCTTCTCTTAATTTCTCGCCCCGTCTTTCTTCTCCAAAATTAGGTATGATAGGGTCCTCGTGCAAAAACTCTCCAATTCCGTGCCCAAATAGTGTCTTGACCACAGAATAGCCGTGCTCTTCAACATAGCGCTGAATTGCTGAAGAAATGTCCCCTATTCTATTCCCTCGCTTAATTTGTCCTATTCCTTCATAAAGAGCACCTCTGGTTACCTCAAGTAATCTTTTCTTCTTAGAGGAAACCTTACCTACCGGAAAAGTAAAGGCTGCATCGGCATAATAACCATGTATTTTAACTCCTATATCGATACCGACTATATCACCTTCCACAAGCTTCCGGGAAGATGGTATTCCATGCACCACTTCCTCATTTGTAGAAATGCAGGTTTCAGCCGGATATCCTTGGTACCCCTTGAAGGCAGATCTACCTCCTTTTTTCCTGATACAATCAGCAATCCACTCGTCCAGTTCCAGAGTGCTTATGGCAGGTTTTACCCAATCTCGCGCATTTTCGAAAATCTCCGCTATGATTCTCCCACCTTTCTGAATAGCTTCAATCTGTTCTCGCGATTTCAGACGAACCATGTTTAGCCTTGGGTCAATCCAGAAGTTTTAAAAAAGATCTTCAGTCTCAATTCAATATCTCGAGTATTCGATTAAAGATTTCCTGGGGATGACCCTCTCCTGAAATATCCTGCAAGATCCCCTTTTTCTTATAATAATCAACCAAGGAATGTATATGTTCTAGATAGATCTTGACTCTCTGTTTCAAAGTATCAGAAACATCGTCTTCTCTTTGACAAAGGGCAGCACCGCAACTCTCGCAGCTCCGGGTAGACAAGCTCAGATCTTCTCTGCGGTAAACCTTACCACACTCAGAACAGACCAGCCTACCTTTTAGTCTCTTCAGGATAGTCTCTTCTCCCACCACCAGGTTAATTACCACATCCAGGTCCTTTCTTTCTTTTTCCAGTAGAGTATCTAGCCTTTTTGCCTGCTCAAGAGTCCGAGGAAACCCATCCATGATGAACCCCTCTTTTGTCACCTCCATCCTCTTCCCTAGAAGCCCTAGGATAACAGGGTCAGGAACCAATTTCCCACTATTCATAAATTCTTTTGCTTTTTTCCCTAAAGGAGCCTTGTTTTTCACAGCTTCCCTAAGCATATCCCCCATTCCTATATGGGGTAGTCCTAAGTTTTTGCTGAGTCTCTCCGCCTGTGTTCCTTTGCCCGATCCAGGAGGACCTAATAGGATTATCCGCAGATTAGGCTCCCTTCATAAACCCTTTATAGTGCCGCATCAAGAGATGGGATTCCAATTGCTGAACAGTATCCAGAGCCACCCCCACCGCAATGAGAATGGAGGTTCCACCAAAAGGAAAACTATTGAATAGAAGTTCGCGATTAAGGATAACTGGCAGGACTGCTATAGAGGCAAAGAACAAGGCACCTACGAAAGTAACCCGAGTAAGGATAGTGGTAATATGTTGTGCTGTCGGCCTTCCTGGACGCAGTCCCGGTATGAAACCTCCATATCGACGCATATTATCAGCTACTTCTACTGGATTAAAGACCACTGCCGTATAAAAGAAGGTAAAGAAGACCACTGCCAGGGCATACAATACATAGTAAAGCAGAGCACCAGGGCTTAACCAGCGGGCAATTTCCTGAGTAATGGGATGGGGGATAAACCGGGCCAGAGTAGTGGGAAGCAGAAGGACGGATATGGCAAAGATTATAGCAATCACTCCCACTCCTCCTATACGTATAGGAAGATAGGTGCTCTGGCCCCCGTAGACTTTCCTTCCCACAATTCTTCGAGCATAACGAATAGGAATCCTCCTTTCTGCCTGGTAAATGAGCACCACGGCTGCGGTGATGAAAACTGCGATGATGGCAAAAAGCAAAAGCAGAAAGGGGGTTAGTTGTCCTGTTCGGGTTATCTTAATTACATTCCCCATAGACGGACGTATTTGCGCCACTATTCCAGCAAAGATAATCAGAGAAATCCCATTACCAATTCCCATTTCCGTGATCTTCTCCCCTAACCACATTATAAAGATTGTTCCTGTGGCCATAGTGATCACAGCCGGAAGAATGAAACTTATTCCCTGGCTGCTGACAAAGGCTCCTCCTTCCATATTTTGAATCCAAAAGGTGAGTCCCACCCCTTGAACAGCTGCAATAGGTAAGGCGGCATAGCGGGCGTATTGGGTGATTTTTCTCCTTCCCTCTTCTCCCTGCCGGCTGAGTTGCTCCAAACGGGGAATGGCCACAGTTAAAAGCTGCATAATGATAGAAGCACTAATATATGGCATTATTCCCAGAGCAAAGATAGACATACGCTGCAGAGCTCCTCCAGCAAAGATATTCATCAAACCGAAAGCTCCGGTCTGGAAGATAGGGGTACGAGCTAGAGCACCTACATCTACGCCGGGAATGGGTATGAAGGAACCCAACCTGAAGACTAAAAACATAGCCAGAGTAAAGAGGATTCTGTGCCGAAGTTCTGGGATCCGAAAGATGTTCTGGAACTTATCCCACATCAGATGACCTCCGCTTCACCTTTAACCTCTTCTATTTTCCTTCGGGCCTCCCTGGAGAAACCATGTGCCTTAACCTTTAGGGAGTGATTTAGCTCCCCTGCACCCAGAATCTTGATTTTTCCCCTGCTGCTTACCAGACCAGCCTTTCTCATAGCTTCAGGGTCTACTTCGCTGCGGCCCTTAAATATATTTAACCTTTCCACGTTTATCGTCAGCGGTTTTTCTCTCCGAGGTGGATGAAATCCCCTTTTGGGAATTCGTCTGACCAGGGGCATCTGACCACCTTCAAACCATTTGTGTACCTTACCGTGGGCTTTTTGACCTTTATGTCCCCGGGTTGAGGTTCCCCCATGCCCTGAGCTAGAACCCCGGCCTACTCTCTTCTTCTTATGAGCAGCCCCAGCATGAGGTTTAAGAAGATCGGTGTCCATTATTTCTCACCCTTTCCCCGAAATTGAAAAACCTTGCTGGGATCCTTCAGTTTCTTCAGACCCTCTAGTGTTGCCTTAGCTACATTGAGGGGGTTATCACTTCCCAGGGACTTGGTCAAAATATCTCTTATGCCTGCCAGTTCTGTTATAGCTCTAACTGCTTCTCCAGCGACTACTCCGGTTCCAGATGAAGCTGGCTTGAGGAGAACCTTCGATGCTCCATATTTCCCCACCACCTGGTGAGGAATGGTGGTATCTTTCAGGGAAATTTGTACCGTTTCTCTTTCTGCCTTTCTTCTTCCTTTGCTTATAGCTTCAACCAGTTCCTTAGCTTTACCCAATCCTAGTCCTACGCATCCTTTACGGTTGCCCACTACCACTAATGCATTGAAACCTATCCTTCGGCCTCCTTTGACAACCGTGAATACCCTTCTCACTCTAATAAGCCTTTCTTCTAATTCACCCGTGTCTTCCTTTGTCTTGTTACTATTTTGGGGTTTGCTCAACATCCTGGTTGTTTCTCCCTACTTTGTTAGGTAAGTCTCGCAACAACTGGCCTCCCTCACTGTTAGTAATTTCGGACTTCAAAGTATAATTCCTTGCCTGCGCAGCACCTCAGCTATTTTTTTTAACCGCCCATGATAGGGGTAACCACTTCTATCAAAAAATAATTGCTTTATTCCTTTGCTCTTTAGCTCACCTGCCAATCTCTCTCCTAAATCCTCAGCAACCTTCAGACTCTTAGCACAGAACCCTTTCCTTTCAGGGCTCTTTACTGAGGAGACAGAGGCTAATGTTTTCCCCTCTATGTCATTGATGAGCTGAGCATAAATATATCGATTGCTTTTATAAAAGGAAAGTCTCGGTTTATCTTCTGTTCCGAAAATTCTCTTTCTGATTCTTTGCCTTCGCTTCCGCCTGGCTAAACTTTTATCCATCTTAAGCCGCCGCTGCACATATTCAAGGGGAAGATCCCCTTGACACCGCATTTTTCAAATTGCGATGCTTTCAACTATTCCTTTGTCCCTAAAGCAGCCTTCCCTACCTTCCGTCTTACCACTTCCCCCTTGTATCTTATCCCCTTTCCCTTATAAGGCTCCGGCTTCTTCAAGGCTCTGATCTCAGCAGCCACCGCTCCCACTTTTTGTTTATCACAGCCGTAGACCTTTATAACGTTGGCATTGGTAACTTCTACTCTTACATCCTCAGGGGGGGTATATTTCACTAGATGGGAGTAGCCTAAACTCAGGACGAGAGTACTATCTTCCAGGCTAGCTCGGTAGCCCATTCCCACAATCTCAAGATATTTCTCAAATCCCTCAGAAACACCTTTTACCATATTAAAAATGAGGCTCCGGACAGTTCCGTGAATCGACCTGGCTTGTTTATCATCGCCCCCTCTTTCAACCAGAATCTGGCTCTCCCTAAGAACTACTTTACATAAAGAGGGCACCTCCAACTCCAAATCACCTCTAGGGCCTTTAACCAGTACCTTGTTCCTGTTTATCTCAACCTTGACCCCTTCAGGAACCAAGACAGGTTTTCTTCCTACTCTGGACATAATAACTCCTGCTTTCTCAGCTAGATCCCCTGGCTTGTCTCTGAGCTAAGCATATGGTTCTTACCAGACATAGCAAAGAACTTCTCCTCCAACTTGCATTTTTAATGCTTCCTCCCCGCTAAGTACGCCCTTAGGCGTAGAAAGGACACAAATTCCTATTCCATTTAGTACCCGTGGTATCTCATCCTTTTTGATGTACATTCGTCTGCCCGGTTTGCTAGCTCTCTCCAAATGGGTGATGACTCTTTCTCCTTCAGGGGTACGTTTCAGATATATCTGGAGAACTTTTCTTTTCCCTCTGGTAATAACTCTATATCTCCGTATAAAACCTTCTCTTCCTAGCACCGCCGCAACGGCTTCCTTTAGAATGGAGGATGGAATCTCAACTTTATCCTTGGATACTATATTGGCATTTCTTACCCTAGTTAAAAAATCAGCAATGGGATCGGTAAGCATCTTTTTTTCTCCTCAAGAATACCTCGGACCACTCTCCGTTGCTCAGGGAGGCTCTTTGAATAGAATTAGCTACCAACTAGCCTTTTTTATCCCTGGAATCTGCCCTTTCTGGGCCAGATAGCGGAAGCAAATCCGACACAGAGCAAACTTCCTGATATAGCTACGAGGTCTCCCGCATATTTGACAACGGTTATAGGAGCGGACCTTGAATTTTGGCTCTCGGTTAGCCTTCTCAATTAAAGCTTTTTTAGCCATCTTCCTTACCCTTAGTAGCTTAAGAACTCGTAAAAAGAACTCCCAGAGAAGCAAGTAATTCTCTAGCTTCTTCATCTTTTCTGGCAGTAGTTACTATAGTTACCGAGAGCCCCTGAACTCTATCTACATCCTCATATCCCACTTCGGGAAAAATGAGTTGCTCTCTCAGGCCCAGCGTGAAATTACCCCTTCCATCAAATCCATTGGAAGAGACCCCCTGAAAATCTCTGATCCTGGGGATGGCTAAATTAAGTAATCTATCCAGGAATTCATACATCATCTCGCCCCTCAAAGTAACCATACATCCTATTCTCATTCCCTTCCTTAAGGAAAATCCGGCGATGGATCTCTTTGCCCGAGTGACTACGGGTTGCTGTCCAGTAATCAAAGCTAAACTTTTCTTAGCAACCTCTAGAGATTTTGCATCCTTTTTGGCACTATTTACTCCCATATTGAGGATAATTTCCTCAATCCTAGGAACTTCCATAGAGTTTCTATAATTAAATTTTTCCATCAATTTAGGAACGATGCTTTTCTTGTAGAGCTCTTTCAATCTGGCCATCCTTACTCACCTTCTGAGATTCTAATCAATAACTTCTCCGCACTTCTTACAGAACCGGAGCTGCCCTTCCTCCCTTAATGTCTTCATTCCTATCCTTGTTCTCTTCCCACAGCGAGAACATATCAGCGCGACTTTACTGGCATACATGGGAGCTTCACCTTCTACTATGCCACTTGCTTGTCCTCTCCGAGTGGGTTTTACATGCCTCTTAACCAGATTGATTCCTTCAATCATCATCTTATCTTCTTTAGGCAACTTTTTGACTACCTTGCCCCGTTTCCCTGTATCCTTCCCAGAGATAACTACTACTTCGTCGCCCACTTTTATTCTGGTCATAACTATCTAACCCTCATCGAGAGGAAAACTTTCGACGTTCCCATCCCCGTTTACAATACCTCGGGAGCCAGAGAAACTATCTTCATAAAGTTTTTCTCTCGGAGCTCTCGAATTACGGGACCAAAGATCCTTGTCCCTCTAGGGTTTCCTGCAGCGTCAATCAACACGCCTGCATTCTCATCGAATCTAATATAGGAGCCGTCCTTTCGGCGTATTTCCTTCTTCGTTCTCACCACCACTGCCTTTACTACCTGGCCCTTTGCGATCTCACTGTTAGGCATAGTTTTCTTAACCGATGCTACTATCACATCCCCTATCCGGGCGTATCGGCGTGAAGAACCACCCAGGACTCTTATGCACATTATCTTCCTTGCCCCAGTGTTATCAGCAACGTTCAGCTCGGTTTGCAGCTGAATCATCTTACTTTCCCCTTTTAGCCAGGATCCTGGCGACTTTCCAACGCTTCTCTTTTGATAGAGGTCTCGTCTCCACCAACTGAACTGTATCCCCTATATTGCATGAATTCGCTTCATCATGAGCCTTGACTTTCTTTCTTCTTCTCACCTTTTTCCCGTACAGGGGATGGGTAAACTCACGCTTTATAGTCACCACTACGGTTTTATCCGTTTTATTGCTAATGACCTCTCCCACCCTAATCTTTCTCCTCCCCCTCACTTCTTTTCTCCTCCCAGGGATCTTTGTTCCAACTCTTTCTCTGGCAAAAGAGTCTTTATTCTGGCAATAGTCCTTTTCGTTTTAGCCATCTCGGAGGGTCTGGTCATTCTCCCCTGTACTGCCTGTATCCGCAGTTTGAACAATTCATTCTGAAAACGCTTGAGATTCTCACGAAGATCCTCTACAGATAGCTCCCTTAGTTCTTCCATCTTCATAAAAGATCCTCGTCCAGGGAAGATATGATCTTAGTCTTAAAGGAAAGCTTATGGGAGACCAATCTAAAAGCCACCCTGGCTATATCGGCTTTAACTCCTCCCAGTTCAAAAAGCACCCTTCCCGGCCGCACTACTGCCACCCAAAATTCAGGTTCCCCTTTACCTTTTCCCATACGAGTCTCCAGAGGCTTCTTGGTGACTACCTTATCAGGGAAGATCCGGATCCAGAGTTTACCCTCGTGTTTTATGGAGCGGACTATAGCAATTCTGCTGGCTTCTATCTGACGGGCGGTAATCCAGCTGGGTTCCTCCGCTATTAAACCAAATTCACCAAAATTCAGCTGAGTTCCCTTGGAAGCCTTACCCTTCATCCGGCCCCTTTGAGATTTTCTATACTTGACCCTCCTGGGCTGCAATCTCATTCCCGGTTTCCTCCTCTCTCAAGGATGGTAACACCTCCCCTTTACATATCCACACTTTGACCCCAATACATCCATAAGTGGTATGGGCCGTGGCCACTCCATAGTCAATGTCTGCCCGGAGAGTATGCAGGGGAATTCTTCCTTCTTTCATCCACTCCTTCCTGGCAATCTCGGCTCCCCCTATTCTCCCCTTACAGGCAACTCTAACTCCTCTGGCACCTAGTTCCATTGCGCGTGAAATCGCTCCTCTCATAACTCTTTTCGTACTTGTTCTTCTCTCAAGTTGAAAGGCAATCCTTTCAGCAACTAACTGGGCATCCAGGTCTGGCTGGTTGATCTCCTGTACATTTAGAAAAACTTTGCTATTATCAGTTAACTTTTCCAGTTCCTCTTTGGCACTCTCTATGGTCTCTCCACCTTTGCCAATGATAATACCAGGCCGGCCAGCGAAAATGCTTACCCTGACCTTGTTGATACCCCTCTCTATGAGAATTTTCGAAACGTTGGCTCGTTTGAACTTTTCGGTAAGGAAACGGCGGATCTTTATGTCTTCGTGGAGAAGCTTAGCATAATCTTTTCCTCCATACCATCTGCTTATCCAATCTTTCGTTATCCCCAACCTTAAACTTCCCGGATGAACCTTCTGTCCCAATTATTGCCCTCCTTGTCTCCTTCTCCTGGATCTCATCTTATGAATAGACTAAAGCATCCCGTAACTGATATGCAGCCAAAGCGAGGCGTCCCGAGATATTCCTTGTATTAGGTGAAGTTTTTTCTTTGTTTTCTACCTAGATTCCAAGGTCACTGCGATATGAGAAGTCCTTCGTCTAATTAAATCGGCTCTGCCCCTGGCCCTCGGTTTTACTCTCTTGGAAGCAGGTCCTTTCCCAACCACAGCTTCCTTAACATAAAGAGACTCACGACTCAGATCAAAATTATTTTGGGCATTGCTCAGCGCGGACTTCAATACTTTTCTCACTTCTTTGGCACCTCTTTTCCCCATAAAATCCAAAATCCAAATGGCCTCATCCACCTGTCTGCCCTTTATTAACTGAACTACACTCCTTACCTTAAAGGGAGATACTCGAACATACTTTACCGCTGCCTTGACCTCCATCTATCTCTCCTTGGAGTATAGGAATTTATATGTGTACCGAAGGTCCTCACGTCTTTCCCGCCCGTAGGGTGCCGCAGGCATCATCGAGAAAACGAGCAGAGACGAGCCTGTTTTTATATTACTTCGGAGCTATGGTCCGTTTGCTGTGGGCTCCGTGACGGGTAAACTTACGGGTGGGGGCAAATTCCCCCAACTTATGACCCACCATCTCCTCGGTAATAAAGACAGGCTGGAAATCCTTGCCATTATGGATGGCAAAGGTATAACCCACAAAATCAGGGATAATCATAGACCGACGAGACCAGGTCTTAATGGGCTTTTTAGTCTCCTTTCTCATTCTCTTTATCTTTCTGAGCAACGATTCTTCCGCATAGGGACCTTTTTTAAGTGAGCGACCCATCTTATCTTCCCCCTATTTTTTCTTTCTTCTCTGAATTATAAACCGATCTGATGGTTTTCTTATCTTTCGAGTTTTCTTGCCCAGAGTCGGTTTTCCCCAGGGAGTTACAGGGTGTCTTCCTGGTCCGCTACGACCCTCGCCACCCCCATGGGGATGATCTATGGGATTCATGGCTGCTCCTCGAACCCGAGGGCGTCTGCCCAACCATCGAGATCGTCCTGCTTTGCCTATCTGAATGTTCTCATGCTCCACATTGCCTACTTGACCAAGAGTAGCTCTACATTCCAAAGCAACCAGGCGTATTTCACCTGAAGGGAGTTTAACCTGAGCATATCCTCCTTCTTTGCTTAGAAGCTCGGCTGATACTCCTGCTGAGCGAACTAATTGGCCTCCTTTGCCTCTTTTTAACTCAATATTGTAAATAGAACTTCCTTCCGGGATTCGCCTGAGGGGAAGACTGTTCCCCCGCCTAAGAGAAGCTTTTTCTCCGGCCATAACTCCATCCCCCACTTTTAAGAAGTGAGGGGCTATAATGTACCTTTTTTCCCCATCCTTATAACAAAGGAGGGCAACTCTTGCTGATCGATTAGGATCATACTCGATAGAAGTTACCCGGGCAGGAATTCCCTCCTTATCCCTTTTGAAGTCAATTAGACGGTATTTCTTTTTCCTTCCTCCTCCCCGATGTCTAACCGTAACTCTTCCCTGATCACCTCGACCCGCTCTTTTTTGCAAGGGAACGGTAAGAGTCCTATCAGGGCTGCCTTCCGTAATCTCAGAGAAATCGGATCTCGTCTGATGTCTTCTTCCGGAGGAAGTCGGCTTATAGATCTTTATAGGCATCCTAAACTCCTAACTCCTCGATGGTATCGCCTTCCTTTAGCTTCACTATGGCTTTCTTGTAGCAGGATGTTTTCCCTACCATCCGACCTCGCCACTTTCTGGGTTTGCCCTTCACCTGCATGGTTCTCACTTTATCCACCCGTACCTTAAATATTTCTTCCACAGCTTTCTTTATTTCAATCTTACCCACCTCCAGAGGAACTTTGAATACATATTTATTTTCCCTTAAAAGACGGGTGCTTTTTTCCGACACCACAGGCTGGAGAATAATTTCCTCAGGTACTTTAGTCATTTTTTCAGCCTATCCTCTACCTTCCTCAGGGCCCCTCTGGTTATAAATACACTCTGGTAAAACAGGATATCGTAGGTT
Source organism: Candidatus Aerophobota bacterium (assembly GCA_030602545.1). Taxonomy (GTDB): domain Bacteria; phylum Aerophobota; class Aerophobia; order Aerophobales; family AE-B3A; genus SOJT01. The sequence goes on along the minus strand of JAUVZN010000001.1, from coordinate 16,252 downwards.
GAGACCAAAGAAGCAAGGCTAACTCTAAGGTTCGGCAGATTCGAGGTGGCCCTTCTTATCTTCTCATCCCATTTCTCTAATATCAATAGCCTCCTGCCTTCCAGGGGAAAGTGACTTAAGAATTCTACCATCTCCCGCGTCTTTGGCTCCTCCAGCTCAAGTGCATCCAAAACAAAAAGCGAATTTTCCTTCAGTTTCTTTCTAAGACTGGATTTAAAGGCAAGCCTCTTGACTTTTTTTGGCAAAGAATATTCAAAACTCCTTGATTTCGGTCCAAAGACCACCCCTCCTCCAACCCAGAGGGGCGAGCGAATGCTTCCCGCTCTTGCTCTTCCACTGCCTTTCTGAACAAAGGGTTTGCGGCCTCCGCCTCTTACCTCACCTCGAGACTTGGTGGAGGCTGTTCCTCTTCTCCGGTTGGTTTGATGGGCTAATATTACCTCTCTCAAAGCCCATCTATTAATCTCACCTTTGAAGACATCCTCATCCAGCGTAATGTCTCCGGCTTTCTTCCCCTCCACATTGTAAAGCGGCAATTGCATTCTTAGCTCTCATATCCTTTTATAGTCAAAAGATCCCCCTTCTTACCCGGCAAACCTCCTTCAATCAGGAGAAGATTTTCCTTCTCGTCTACCTTAACCACCTTGAGATTATGGATGGTCACTTTCTCCCTTCCCATCCTTCCCGGCATTTTCTTCCCCTTGAATACCCGGGACGGATCAGCCGAAGCTCCTATAGAGCCAGGCCTGCGATGCCACTGTTTTGCTCCGTGAGAGGCAGGACCACCTTTAAAACCGTATCTCTTAACTACCCCTGCAAAACCTTTGCCTTTGGAAATACCGCTAACGCTCACCAAATCCCCCTCTTCAAAAATATCCACTCTAATCTCACCCCCTGCTTGATACTTATCCATATCCTTCATCCTTATTTCCCTGAGGTATTTTTGAGACGGAATCTCTCTTTTCTTGAAGTATCCAAGCTTTGGTTTGTTGAGTTTTTTGGTCTCATTGAAGCCTATCTGAATAGCTCCATATCCATCCTTGTCCTGCACCTTTTTTTGAACTATGACGCAGGGTCCAGCCTCAACTAAAGTTACGGGAATAAGAGTATCTTTTTCAAAGATATGAGTCATTCCCAGTTTCCTACCTAAGATTGCCTTTATCACAACTTCACCTCAATGTGCACGCCGGTGGGAAGATTCATTCCCATCAAGGCGTCCACAGTTCTGGGGTTTGATTCCAGAATGTCAATTAATCTTTTATGAATTCTTATTTCAAACTGCTCTCGGGCATCCTTGTGAGTATGGGGAGACTTTATCACCGTGAATCGGCTGATCCTGGTAGGTAAAGGCACAGGACCACAGATTCTTGCTCCTGTTCTCTCTATAGTCTCTATGATTTTCCTCACCGATTGATCCAATATTCTGTGATCGTAGGCTTTCAACTTAATTCTGATCCTCTGTTTTGGCATCTCTTACCTCTTCTTCATTTGCTCAAGCCGTAATTCCTTATGAGCTGGTCAGCCATTCCAAGGGGTACTTCCTGGTAATGAGAAAACTCTACGTTAGGTAGCGCTTTACCTTGGGTTAAAGAGCGCAGTCGAGTAACATAGCCGAACAGTTCTGCCAGAGGAATATAGGCTTTGAGATACCGAATATTTCCCTCGGTTTCCATTTCATGAATTTGGCCACGTCGGCCAGTTATGTCCCCAAATACCTCTCCCAAAAAATCCTGAGGAAGCTTTATCTCTACCTTCATTATAGGTTCCAAGAGGTATGGATCCGCCTCCCGGACTGCCTTCTTAAAGGCGATGGAGGTAGCAGTCTTAAAGGCAAATTCCGAAGAATCTACCGGATGATATGAACCGTCAAGAAGACTTACCTTGATGTCAACCAGGGGATAACCTCTCAAAACTCCCGTATTCATAGCCTGCTCGATTCCTTTTCTTATAGCTCCTATAAACTCCTTGGGAATAGAGTCGCCTTTGGTTTTGTCCTGGAACACCGTCTCATCATCCTTCCTTCTGGGTTCTACCTGGAGCCATACATCCCCGTACTGTCCCCTCCCTCCGCTTTGGTGGATATATCGGCCCTGAGAGGAAGCTTTCTTCCTCACCGTCTCCCGGTAGGCTACTTGAGGTTCCCCCGTGTTTACTCCAACCTTAAACTCACGCTTTAATCTGTCAAGAATAACTTCCAGATGAAGCTGGCCCATTCCTGAAATTATGATTTGCCCGGTTTCTTTATCCTGATGAACTCTGAAAGTAGGATCCTCCCCAGCCAACCTGGAAAGAGAATCATACAGCTTCTGCTGATCTAACTTTGTCTTGGGCTCAATGGCTATAGAGATCACCGGTCGAGCAAACTCTATGTTCTCCAGGAGGATAGGATGCTGCTCATCACAAAGAGAATCCCCGGTATCAATGTTTCGAGGACCTATACCTGCTCCAATTTCTCCAGCTTTGATTTCTGCCCTCTCTTCTCTATAATTAGCGTGCATTTCCAGAATACGGCCAAACCTTTCTTTCTGATGTTTCATGGAGTTATAGACAAGAGAACCTGCTTTAATTTTTCCCGAATAAACCCGAAAATAAGTCAATCTCCCCACATAGGGATCGGTGACAACCTTAAAAGCTAGAGCAGCCAAGGGCTCATCTGGTGAGGGCTCTCTCTTCTCCTTCTCACCAGATATAGGATCTAATCCCTCTACCGGAGGTATATCTAAAGGAGAGGGTAAGTAGTCTATAACCGCATCTAAGAGAAGACGAGTTCCTTTGTTCTTCAGTGCACTTCCGCAAACTACGGGTACTGCTTTATGATGAAGAGTCATATATCTTACCGCTCTTTTGATTTCTTCTGAGGAGAGACTTCCCTTCTCTAAAAACTTTTCCAGATAGTTATCATTGGCTTCAGCAGCTTTCTCCACTAACTGGTGGTGAAAATCAAGAGCCCTGGCTCTCAGATTAGGGGGAATTTTCTCCCTGGAAACCCGGTCTTCTAAACCCTCTCCATGCCAAATCACCGCTTCCATCTTTACCAGATCCACCACTCCCTGGAAGGTATCCCCCTCACCAATGGGAATTTGAAGAGGTAGAGGAGTGAGATCGAGTTCTTCGCCAATGGACTCGACCACCCCGTAAAAATCAGCTCCTACTCTATCCAATTTATTAATAAAGGTAATACGAGGAATGTGGTAGCGATTGGCCTGACGCCAGACTGTTTCTGACTGCGGCTCAACTCCCTCCACACCGCAAAAAATAACCACCGCTCCATCCAACACCCTTAGAGTTCTCTCCACTTCTACAGTAAAATCAACGTGGCCTGGAGTATCAATAATATTTATTTGATGGCCTTTCCAAAAACAGGTAGTTGCGGCAGAGGTGATAGTAATCCCTCTTTCCTTCTCCTGTATCATCCAATCCATCACTGTTGTACCTTCGTGGACCTCGCCTACCTTTCTTATCCTTCCTGTATAATACAACATACGTTCAGTAAGAGTGGTTTTACCCGCATCTATATGGGCCACAATACCAATGTTTCTTATCCTGTTCAGACGATAAGAGTTCTTCCCCATCTGTATCCTCACCACCGATAATGGGCAAAGGCTCGATTGGCCTCCGCCATTTTATGAGTATCTTCCCTCTTCTTTACCGCTAATCCTTCTCCTCGAAAGGCCATTATTATTTCCTCAGCCAGCCTCTCCCTCATGGGCCTACCCTTTTTTTGACGAGCAAATTGAACTATCCACCGCAAAGCCAGAGTTTCCTTTCTCCCAGGATCAACGGTGGTAGGTACTTGATAAGTAGCTCCTCCAACTCGCCGAGACCGGACTTCCAATACTGGTTTAACGTTCTCCATTGCTTTCAAGAAAACCTGGAGGGGGTTCTGTTTTGTTTTTTTCTCTATGATGGCGAACGAGTCATAACAAATGGATTCGGCTTTGCTCTTTTCTCCATCCCACATAACTTTATTGATGAGCTTACCCACTAATTGACTATTGTAAAGAGGATCTGGCCGAATCACTCTCTTTTTAGATATCTTTCGCCTTGCCATCTCTTCTACTCCTTTTTCTTCCCATACCTTGACCTACTCCTTTTTCTTCCCTCAACCCCGCTAGTATCTAGGGTTCCACGGATAATGTGGTATTTCACCCCGGGCAGATCCTTAACCCTACCCCCTTCCACCAGGACAATGGAATGCTCCTGGAGGTTATGTCCCTCTCCTGGAATGTAGACGCTGACAACTCTACCCGTAGATAGTCTCACTCTGGCTACTTTTCGAAGAGCAGAATTAGGCTTCTTGGGAGTCAGAGTTCGGACACTAACACAGACTCCCTTCCTCTGAGGTGATCCCCCAAGAGCTATACTTTTCCCTTTTTTTCCCGTTCTCCTGCGCCCCTTCCTTAACAGCTGGTTTATAGTTGGCATTAGAGCTCCTTTTCAACAAAAACATCAGGACTCGTTCTGGGCAGGCTTATGCTCCAAGTTATGGAAACCTGTCCCCGCCGGGATAAGTTTCCCAATGATGACATTACCCTTCAGTTCTTTAAAATAATCTAGCTGTCCACATATAGCAGCTTCTGTCAGTACCTGCTTGGTCCTTTGGAACGACGCAGCCGAGAGGAAGCTTCTTTTATCCTCTTGGGCTGCTTTGGAAATAGTTAGAAGAACAGGCCTAACCGTAGCAGGATTGCCTTCCTTTTCCTTTATTTTGCTATTGACCTCTTCGAAATCTACCTTATCTACCTGTTCTCCGGGAAGATAACCTGTATCCCCGGGATCTTCCACTTCAACCTTTCGCATCATCTGTCTGATGATTACCTCAAAATGCTTACTATCAATATTCACCCCTTGAGATTTATAAACCTGTTGCGTCTGATCAACCAGATATTCTTCAACTGCTCTAACACCTTTTATGACCAAAAGAGCGCGTGGGTTGATACTTCCTTCTATAAGCTTCTCTCCCGGCTCTATTATATCTCCTTCGGAAACAAGTATTTCTCCTCCCACCTCATAGGTGATCTCCTTTTCTCCTTCACTTCGAATCTTAACCAGAACTCTTCCCTCTTCCTCTTTAATGGCGACCCTTCCTTCTACCTCACTTATCAGAGCCTCCTCTCCCTGGCGCTGCCGAATAATTCCTCTTTTTGAATAGCTCTGTTTTCTGGGTTCAAAAAGTTCAGTAGCCCGAGGCAATCCCTGGGGAATGTCCCCTCCTTTCTGAAATATTCCTCCGGTATGGAAGGTACGCAGAGTAAGCTGGGTTCCAGGTTCTCCTATAGATTGAGCAGCGATAACCCCCACAGCTTCGCCTAAACTCACTATTCTATGACTGGAAAGATCCCATCCGTAGCATCTCTGACACAATCCCCATTTTGCCTGACAGGTTAAGGGGGATCGGATTTTCATCTCTCGAACCCCTGCTGCATCTATTTCCTCAGCAATCTTCTTGGTAATCTCCTCATTTGACCCCACAATAACCTCACCTCTGGAGGGATCAAGAACAGGGGAAGCGGTGACCCTACCAACAATTCTTTTCCCGACCGGCTTTACTATCTTACCGTCCTCTACCAAGGATCTCATGGTAAGGCCGTCTATGGTCTGACAATCACCCTCGGTGATAATGAGATTTTGAGCAGCTGCTACTAATTTGCGAGTGAGATAGCCGGCATAAGCTGTTTTTAAGGCTGTATCCACCAGGCCTTTTCTTCCTCCGCCGGTAGACATAAAGTACTCGGGAGCGGTCAAGCCTTCTTTGAAACTTGATCGAATAGGTTCCTCACTAACTCTTCCCCTCAGCCTACCCCCAGAAACAGGATAAAAGTAATGTTTAATTACCTCAGAAGAAATGTTCAGGTCTTTGCGGAAAACTTCATCCCAGAGTTCTCGACGGTAAGTTTCCCTTATTGATCTACTCATCAGACCCCGTATTCCAATAATCTGGCGCAATTGATCCGCGCTACCTCTGGCCCCTGATCTCCACATTAAATAAAGGGAGTTAAATGGATCCCGGGATAGATATTGAGAAACCTTCTCTCCTATCTGCTGGGTTACCCTCATTATCGCATCAATCACATCAATATATCTTTCCTCCTCACTGATGCTTCCCTCCTCGGCCAGGAGGCTGAATCCCTTTATTTCATCTTCTGTCTCTTGCAAAAGCTTTCTCTTTTCTTTGATGTTGGGCAGGTCCGCCATAGAAAAAGTTAGCCCGCAAAGAGTAGCGTAATCAAATCCCAATTTCTTTATCTTGTCAAGTGTCTCCACCGCAACAATATTACCCCACCTTTCCCAAATACTAGCGACGATGGTAGATAATACTTCCTTATCCACCGACTGATTTTCGAATTCCATTCCCTCTGGTAGAACCTGATTAAATATTACCCTTCCCGGGGTTGTCTCTATCCATTCCCCACCTAATAAAACCTTTATGGGCTGGTGGAGATCAACTTTGTCTAGCTCATAGGCCAGCAGCACTTCCTGGGCAGAGGAAAAGACCTTGTTCTCACCCTTGGTCTCACTTTCCAAGGTCAAATAATAGCAACCTACGGTAATATCCTGGGTTGGGGTGACGATGGGTTCTCCACTAGCCGGAGAAAGGATGTTGTTGGTAGAGAGCAGCAGTGTCCTTGCCTCAAGCTGGGCTTCATATGAGAGAGGAACGTGGATAGCCATCTGGTCTCCGTCGAAGTCAGCATTAAAAGCGGTGCACACCAAAGGATGCAGCTGGATAGCACTTCCTTCTATGAGAATAGGTTGGAAGGCCTGAATACCTAATCTGTGCAAAGTAGGAGCTCTATTTAAAAGAACTGGATGATCCTTAACCACTCTCTCCAGTATTCCCCAAACAAAAGAATCGGCTTTTTCCACCAGATCATTAGCTCTTTTGATAGTCTCCGCTCTCCCTTCCTGCAAAATCTCCCTGATGACAAAGGGACGGAAAAGTTCTAAAGCCATCCTCTCTGGTATCCCACATTCATGAAGCTTTAAGTTAGGTCCCGGTACTATCACTGCTCTTCCCGAATAATCAACCCTTTTACCCAGGAGATTCTGTCGAAATCTGCCTTGTTTTCCCTTAATTGCCTCACCCAGTGATTTGAGGGGTCGACCGCCTCCTCCTAGAATAGGCTGAGAGAGTTTTTCATTCTCAAATAAGGCGTCAACTGCCTGTTGGAGCATTTTCTTCTCATTCTTGATAATGATCTGGGGAGCTCCTATCTCCAACAGGTATTTGAGGCGGTTGTTTCTATTGATGATCCGACGATACAAATCATTTAAATCAGAGTTAGCGAAAATACCGCTTTCTAGCTGCACCATAGGTCTAAAATCCGGAGGAATGACAGGAATAATTTTCAAAACCATCCATTCGGGTTTGTTACCGGAGCGCAGGAAATTCTCCACCACCTCAAGCTGCTTAAGCAGCTTGATTCTTTTCCCCTTGGTTTTCTCCTCGAACAGCTTCTCCTTTAATCTTTCTCTGAGCTCCTCAATCTTGATCCCTTCCAGTACCTCTAGAATTGCCTCTGTTCCTGTTCCCGCCTGAAAATTCTCCTCTCCATATAAGCCCTTATATTTTTGATATTCTTCCTCCTCCAATACCTGGAGCTTCTTGAGAGGCGTCTTGCCAGGATCGATTACCAAATAGCTGACAAAATAAATGATTCTTTCTACTTCACTTTTTTTGAGACCCAACAGGAGAGGCAGATATTTCTTAGTGTACCAAATATGGGTCACGGGGGTAGCCAGCTCTATATGTCCCATCCGTTCCCGCCGGACCTTGGAAGAGGTTACTTCCACCCCGCATCTCTCGCACCTAACACCCTTGTACTTCATTTTTCGGTACTTACCACAGTAACACTCGTAGCCTTTGGTAGGACCAAAGATCTGCTCGCAAAAAAGGCCTCCTCTCTCCGGCTTGAATGTCCGATAATTAATGGTATCTGTCTTCCTTACCTCACCATAGGACCATCGCCTTATCTCTTCTGGCGAAGCAAGTCTTATCCTGACTTTGCTTATCTCACTTATTTTCAAGGACTTCCCCCTTCTCAAGAATATCTCGGGACTTTCCTGGTACTATCAGGTTTCCTCTTTGTCTAAATCCATGATGCTCAGTCTTTTACTATTTTTCCAAAATTCCAGCGACAATCCCAGGGATTGCAGTTCCTTAACTAAAACTTTGAAAGATTCGGGTGTTTGAGTATCCAGAAAGTTCTCACCTCTCATTATACTCTCATGTATCTTAGCCCGGGCCTGGAGATCGTCTGACTTACCTGTAAGCATTTCCTGCAGGCTGTACGCTGCTCCATATCCCTCCAGAGCCCATACTTCCATTTCTCCAAATCTCTGGCCTCCCTGTCGAGATCTGCCTCCCAGGGGTTGCTGAGTTATCAAAGCGTAGGGACCGGTGGAACGGGCATGCATTTTCTCTTCAGCCAGGTGAATCAACTTCATCATATACATGTAGCCTACCGTCACCGGCTGATGGAATGGGACTCCGGTTTGTCCATCATGGAGAATGACCTTTCCTGACTCGGGTAGAGAGGCTCCCTTCAATAGCCGTCTTATCTCTTCTTCCTTAGGACCTTCAAAAACCGGACATATTATCTTTATCCCTAAGACCTTGGCTGCCCATCCCAGGTGAACTTCCAATATTTGGCCTATGTTCATTCGGGAAGGAACACTCAGGGGATTCAATACTACTTCCACCGGAGTTCCATCCTCAAGAAAAGGCATATCCTCTTCAGGAATTATCTTGGCTACTACTCCTTTATTTCCATGACGGCCAGCTACTTTATCTCCAACTCTGATCTTACGACGCATAGCCACATATACCTTTACTCTCTTTCTCATATCTGGCGGAAGATTATCCTCGTTCTCCTGGGAAAGAACTTTGACTTTAATAACTTTTCCTTCAACTCCATGAGGGACTCTTAAAGAGTTATCTTTTACCTTTTGTGCCTTTTCTCCAAAGATGCTGCGCAGGAGCCTTTCCTCAGGGGTAAGTTTTACCTCAACCTGAGGGGTCACCTTACCTACCAGGATATCTCCGAATTTCACCTCTGCTCCTATTCGGATAATCCCATCCTCATCTAGATTCTTTAAAGATGCCTCTTCCACATTAGGAATATCCGCGGTAATCTCCTCGATCCCGGACTTCAGTTCCTTTGCCTCAACCTGAAATTCCTCGATATGAATAGAGGTGAAGACATCATCCTTAACCAGCTTTTCACTGATTGAGACAGCGTCCTCAAAATTGTATCCTCCAAAGGGCATAAAGGCTACTAGAACATCTCTGCCCAGGGCAAGCTTACCTTCTCGGATAGCCGGACCATCAGCGATGAAATTTCCCTCTCTTAGTTTCTCTCCTCTGGTTACAATTGGCCGTTGGTTAATACAGGTACGTTGGTTGGATCGATCAAACTTTATCAGGTCGTAGGTATCCATTCCTGATGAAGTTTTAATTTTTATGGAGTTAGCATCCACATAAACAACTTCTCCAGAGCGCCTTGCTCTCACCGCACTCATGGAATCTTGTGCAACTTTCTCATCCATTCCTGTTTGAATAAAAGCTTCCTCTGGTATCTCCAAGGGCACTGCCTGACGCTGCATATTAGAACCCATGAGAGCCCGGTTAGCCTCATCATGTTCCAGGAAAGGAATCAAAGAAGTGCTTACCGAGACCATCTGCTTGGGGGAGATCTCCACATAATCCACCTTTTCCTTGGGGACAGTGACAATTTCTCCCCTGTATCTGGCTATCAGTTCAGACCTGATAAACCTCCCTTCTTCATCTATAGTATCGGTACTGGCAATATAGTAATTATCTTCCTCTCGAGCATCGAGATATACTACTTTTTGAGTGGCCCTACCCCCTTCTACTTTCCTATACGGGGCTTCCAGAAAACCAAACTCATTTATTCTAACGTAGGTGGCTAAAGAGGAGATCAAGCCAATGTTTTGACCTTCAGGGGTTTCTATGGGGCAAATACGACCATAGTGGCTATGATGAACATCTCTCACTTCTTCCTTAGCCTGGACCCGGTTCAACCCTCCTGGACCCAAGGCCGAGAGTCTGCGTTTGTGAGTGAGTTCCGCCAGCGGATTGGTCTGATCTAAATATTGAGAAAGGCGTCCTGTATTGAAAAAACTATCCACTGAATTTCTCACTGTCCTCGTATTAATGAGGGAGCGAGGAGTAACTGTTTCGGGATCCTGGATACTCATGCCCTGCTGTATGACTCGAGCCAGGTGAGCCAATCCAATGTGGAGCTGTTCTGACAGAAGATCCCCCACTCTCCTTACTCTCCTATATGAGAGATGATCCAAACTTTTTATTTCTTTCTTTTCTCTATTTAACCTTAAGAGATATTTTATAGTGCCTACAACGTCCCTCAACCGGATAACCTCGGTCTGCCAATCACCATCTAAATCCAATTCCTTATTAATCTGGAATCTCCCTACTCTGCCTAGGTTATATCGGCGAGGATCCAGAAATGTCCTGGTAAAGACTTCGTTGACTGACTCGAAAACAGGGGGTCGAGTTGGCCTGAGACAATGATAAATCTTTAGAAGGCCATCCTTTTGTGAAACTGCTCCATCCTGCCTGAAGCTTTCTTCCAAAACTCTTCTGTCATCTGGATCCTCAAATTCTCCAAGAATTTCTTCAGGCACTCCACCCATAGCCCTTAAGAATAGGGTCGCCAGGAATCTCCTCTTACGGTTAATCCGCATATAAAGCAGGCCCTCTCGAATTTCAAAATCCAACCAGTTTCCTCTTTGTGGGATAATACGCGCTCTGTACATTATCCCGGAAGTGGAGGAAGCAGAAATATCCTCCTCAAAAAATACCCCCGGGGACCTCTGCAATTGGTTGACTATTATCCTCTCCGCCCCATTGATAATGAAACTTCCCTTTCTGGTCATTAGAGGAAAATCTCCCAGGTAAACTTCCTGCTCGGTAACCTCCCCGGTCTCCTTTTTAACTAACCGTAGCTTCACGTACAGAGGAAGAGAATAAGTGAGTTCTTCCTCCTTGCATCTCTCTACTGAATATCTGGGTTCTCTTAAATCATACTCTACAAAATCTAAGACCAATCTGCCATTGTAACTTTCCACGGGAAATATATCTTTAAAAGCCCCCTGCAAACCCGCATTAACCCTCTTCTCTGGTCGAATATTTACCTGTAGAAAGGCTTCAAAGGATGCTTTCTGCATCTCCAGCAGATTCGGTACCTCGATGACGGGCTTTGATTTAGTGAAATCTAATATCTTTGAACCCTTCTTGATATCCATAAATTAAGCCTCCTACTTCACCTCTAATTTAGCTCCTACTGCCTCTAGAGTATTTTTGATCTTAAGGGCTTCCTCCTTACTCACTCCCTCCTTAACGGGTTGGGGAGCTTGCTCCACCAAATCTTTTGCTTCCTTTAATCCCAGAGAAGTCACTTTTCTTACTTCCTTAATCACCTGGATCTTTTTGCTGCCCACCTCACTTAATATCACGTCAAACTCAGTTTTCTCTTCTTCCACTGCCACCTCACCAGCGCTCGGAGCCTGAATACCAACCGGGGAGACAGCGGTGGCCTTGACTCCAAATCTATCCTCCAACTCTTTTACCAGTTCTGAGAGTTCCAGTACGTTCATCCCCTCAATAGCTTTAATGACCTCTTGCTTCTTATCAACTTTCTCCTTATCTTTAGGCTGCATCTTAAGCTCTTTTGTAGGCTCTCCTCTAGTAGGTTCTTTTGGAGGTTCTACTTTGGGTTCTTTCTTGGGTTCTTCTTTGACTTCTTTGGGCTCTATTTTAGGTTCGACTTTAGCCCCTTTTTTGGCTTCAACCTTGGGCTCTTCTTTGAGTTCCTTCTTTTGCTGTTGCTTTGCTTCTTCAAGTTTTTCCCCGGTTGGGGATAGCGTTTTAGACATAGATTATCCTCCTCTTTTGGCCGAAATTGTGTTTAGAAGGTAAATTAGTCGTTGCAGAGGCGAATTCAAAACACCCCTTAGTCTTACCAAGGGAAGCTGAAGCAAGGATAAGATCTGGGACAAAATAACCTCCCGAGAGGGCAATCTTCCCAAGGCTTTCACTTCATTTTCTTCCAAGAAATCCCCATCTAAGACACCTCCCTTAATGCTCAAATTAGGATGATCGGGAAGAAAACCTACCAGCACTTTGGCTGAAACTAAAGGATCTCCTTCTACAAAGATTATCCCCGTGGGCCCGGAAAACCATTGAACTAACCCTTCCAGCTCTTTTCCTTGAATCGATCTTGCGGCAAGAGTATTTTTAACCACTCGAAAAATGGCCTTCCCCTCTCTCAATTTATTTCGGAGCTCAGTGAGTTCTGCCACTTTTAATCCTCGATAATCCACTATGAAAGAAGCTGGACACGTCTTCAGAAGCCTACCTGTCCCTTCCGCCTTCTCCATTTTTTCTCTCAGTGTCATTTCACAAATTCCCCAATAGGCTCCCTAGATCCACTTTTATGCCCGGTCCCATTGTAGAACAAAGAGAAACGCCCCGAATATATGCCCCCTTCACCGTAGAAGGTTTATCCTTACTTAAAGCTCTAAGCAAAGCTCTGAGATTCTCGAGTAAGGCATTATCGGTGAAAGAGATCTTTCCTATCGAAGCATGGATTCCTCCACTGGCATCGTTTCTGTATTCAATCTTTCCCTTCTTCAATTCCTTCACCACCTGGGAGGGATTCTCACTCACTGTTCCTATTTTTGGGGATGGCATCAAGCCTCTAGGACCCAGGATTCGTCCCAATTTAGCCACATCTTTCATTAAGTCTGGCGAAGCAACAATGGCATCAAAATCAAGCCATCCTTTCTCGATTTTGGCTATCAATTCCTTATCTCCTGCCCAATCAGCTCCCGCCTTGCTGGCCTCCTCAGCTTTCTCTCCCTTAGCAAATACCAGCACCTTAAGTTTTTTGCCCGTCCCATGAGGTAGAGCCACTGTCCCTCTCACTCGTTCACCACGTTCCTTAGGTTTTATATTCAAAGAGACGGCTACCTCTATTGACTCCTCAAATCCACAATGAGAAATCCCCTTCATTAACTTTATAGCCTCTAGAGGTGGATATTTCTTGTTTTTTTCCAGCCTCTCGGATATCCCTAGATACCTTTTGCCTCTTTTTCTCATAATTAATCCTCTACTTCCAAGCCCATATTTTTCGCCGTTCCTTCAATGATCTTGACCGCGCTATTGAGCTCGTAGGCATTCAAATCCGGCAGCTTAATCCTGGCTATCTCCTCCAAGTCCTTTCGGCCTATCTTGCCCACCTTCTTGCGGTTAGGCTCCCCAGAACCCTTCTCAATTCCAGCTGCCTTCTTGAGCAAAGAAGCAGCTGGAGGTGTCTTTAGCTCGAAGGTAAAAGACCTATCTTTGTAAACAGTTATAGCCACAGGAATGATGATATCTTCCTTGTCTTTGGTCTTCTCATTAAAGGCTCGGCAAAAATCCATTATACTCACGCCGTGCTGACCTAGAGCTGGCCCTATAGGAGGAGCTGGATTAGCCTTACCAGCCGGTATCTCGAGTTTAATTTTTGTCTGAATAGGTTTTCTAGCCATTTAGAGCTTCTCCACATTAACATATTCTATTTCCACAGGGGTTTCTCTGCTAAAAATGGATACAAGAACCTTGACTCTTTGTTGATGAGGATTGATTTCTATGATTTCTCCCTGAAAATTGGCAAAGGGTCCTTGAGCAATACGAATAGTCTCACCCAGTTCGAAAAAAACACCGGGTTTAGGTTCCTTTTCCAAAAGACCCATTCGGTATTCCACGCTGCTCACCTCTTTCTCATCTAAAGGAACAGGTTGATTTCTGGGGCCTACAAAACCACTCACACCAGGGGTGTTAGCTATAACAAATTTACTCTCATCAGTTAACTCTGCCTCAATAAGCATATACCCGGGGAAAAACTTTCTCCGGTATATCCTTCTCTTTCCATCCTTAACCTCTGCTATTTTTTCCTTAGGAATTAAAATGCGGGAAATCTTGTCTTTGATTCCGAAAGATTCAACTCTTTGCTCCAGGTTAGTCTTTACCCTATCCTCCTGACCGGCATAAGTATGAAGAGCATACCATTTTTTTTCGCCCATAGTCACTTCACCTCACAAATACATTGAGAATCTGTAGAAACAAAACATCCATCCCACCTATAAGTGCGGCAAAAATAATGATAGTAATGAGAACAATAAGAGTAGACCTTATGATTTCAGATCGAGAAGACCAGCTCACTTTTCTCATTTCGGCACTTACGGCCTTAAGAAAACTGCCTGCCTTTTTAAACATTGAGTCCTTTCATTTCGAGCCAGGAGATCAAAATATCTCGGGACGCCTCGCTTTCGTTCCATATCAGCTTTGCATTCTTTCTGCCCATCTTCTCATTAAGGTAGCTGCTATAGGGTTCCGGCTGCGTCATCTTCGCTCCGAGGAACGTCCTTGGGTACACCTATAAATTCCCGTAATTCAAGAAACCTTATCAGCCTGTTGAATCAGGCAGGACTATCAGGAAGAAACCTGTATACGATTCCTGGGCAGGTCCGGCAGGACTCGAACCCGCAACCGCCGGATTTGGAGTCCGGTGCTCTAGCCATTTGAGCTACGGACCTATTTTTCTTTATGGAGAGTGTGCTTCTGACACCTCTTGCAATATTTTCTAAGATTCAGAGGAGATGTATCCTTGTTCCTGCTGGTGGTATAATTTCTCCCTTTACACTCCGCACATACGAGGGTAACTATTTTCCTCATGAGATTTCTTACTCAATGATCTTGCCAACCACTCCGGCTCCTACTGTATGCCCCCCCTCTCTTATGGCAAATCTTAGACCCTGTTCCATAGCAATGGAGGTGATGAGCTTAATGGTTAACCTGACGTTATCTCCCGGCATGACCATCTCTACACCCTCAGGCAAGTTCACATCCCCTGTGACATCGGTAGTGCGGAAATAGAATTGAGGGCGGTAGCCTTCGAAGAAAGGAGTATGCCTTCCTCCTTCCTCTTTAGTCAAGACATAGACTTCGGCCTCAAATTTGGTATGGGGAGTTATAGTGCCAGGAGCGGCAAGAACCTGTCCCCTCTCCACTACTTCCTTTTCAATTCCCCTGAGAAGTACGCCAATATTATCGCCTGCCTGGGCCTGGTCCAGAGTTTTTCTGAACATCTCCAGACCCGTAGCCACCGTCTTCTTGATCTCAGTTGACATTCCTACTATTTCTACGGAATTCCCTATATCGATCTTTCCTCTCTCCATTCTTCCCGTAACAACCGTCCCTCTTCCTGTGATGGTGAAAATGTCCTCTATAGCCAGCAGGAAGGGCTTATCCACGTCCCTTACCGGAATAGGAATGTAATCGTCTACGGCTTTTATGAGATCAATGATGGGCTTACATTTGGGACAGTCTTCTTTGCCACATCCGCACTGAACACATTGCAAAGCTGATCCAGCCACGAAAGGTATTTCATCTCCAGGAAATTCATAATTTGACAAGAGCTCCCGGACTTCCAGTTCCACCAATTCCAGCAGCTCTTTATCCTCCACCTGATCTACCTTATTCAAGAAAACTACTATGGCCGGAACATTTACCTGACGGGCTAATAGAATATGTTCCCTTGTTTGAGGCATGGCACCATCTGCAGCAGAAACTACCAAAATAGCCCCATCCATCTGAGCTGCTCCAGTAATCATATTCTTAATATAATCAGCGTGTCCCGGACAGTCTATGTGAGCGTAGTGTCTTTTTTCTGTTTCGTATTCTGCGTGATAAATAGCAATAGTTAAACCTCTCTCTTTTTCCTCCGGAGCATTATCAATCTCCTCCAGAGTCAAGGCCTTAGCTAATCCCTTCTTTGACAGAATCTGAGTAATGGCTGCTGTAAGAGTAGTTTTCCCATGATCCACGTGTCCAATGGTTCCAATGTTAATATGAGGTTTGGTCCGTACAAACTTTTCCCGTGCCATATTTTTCTCCCTCCTTTCTCCTTGGATATTCAAGAGATAGTGTTCCCTCGAATATCTTGATTTTTGGAAATCTTGCGCTCTTATAAAGAACTTACATTTTAAGTAACGAATTTTTCCTTGTTTTCAATCATGGGAATTTTGTTAAAATTCCCCTTCCCCTCAGTACCAGCTTTTTAGCTGGCTTAAACTTCAAATCTAGTTGGAGCCCACGACCGGAATTGAACCGGTGACCTCATCCTTACCAAGGATGTGCTCTTCCTTCTGAGCTACGTGGGCAAGA
>JAUVZN010000024.1 GCA_030602545.1 Candidatus Aerophobota bacterium | reverse complement strand
GGCTTGCTCCCCATCACCGGAAGAATAAGTGGAAATCCTCCGGCGCATATGACCGGTCTCTATCTATTGGACAGCCTTCTTACCAGGGACCTGGCGGCATTCATGGATAGTTTCAAGCATATATTACTTCCGGCAATCACGCTTTCCCTCTCGCCGTTAGCTCAAATTACCAGATTAATAAGAGCAAGTATGATTGAGGAATTAAGGAAGGATTACACTATAGTAAGCAGAACCATCGGGATGCCGGAGAACTTAAATATATATAAATATATGCTCAAAAATGCATTTACAGCTACACTGACTGTAATTGGCCTCTTAGTCGGATGGTTGATTGGGAACGCATTCATTGTTGAGCAGGTCTTCTCCTGGCCAGGGATGGCCCGCTACGGGTTAAACTCCGTACTGCGCAATGATTTCAACGCCGTGGTCGGCGTTACTTTAGTCATCGGCGTGGGATATGTCCTTATTAATTTCATAGTGGATCTACTCTACGGATATTTGGACCCACGCATCAGGTTGAAGAAATAGAGGGACAAGCATGGAACAAGTCTGGAAAAGGAAACAGAAGGGGAACCTGGCAAGAGCTTTCCATCGTTTCAAGAAAAATCCCCTTTCCTTGATCGGCCTGAGCATAATCCTTATGATGGTTTTAATAGCGACCTTCGCCCCGTTTATAGCGCCATACCCGGGCGACGCTGGAGGTGCAGTTCACTTCAAGGAAATGTTCCAACCGCCTAGTTGGAAGCACTCTTTTGGCACTGATGAGGTGGGAAGAGATGTGTTGAGCAGAGTCATCTTCGGATCAAGAATCTCCCTCACGCTAGGCATAGTAGTCCTATCTGTTGCGGTAGGAGTAGGAATCCCCTTGGGGCTATTCGCTGGCTATTTCGGTGGCAAGGTAGAGGCCATCATTATGAGGATAACGGACGTTTTCTTGTCTATCCCTCCGTTGGTCTTAGCCTTAGCAGTGACCGCGGTGCTGGAACGCAACCTTCAGAACAGCATGCTTGCCATCGCCTTCACCTGGTGGCCCTGGTATGCCCGATTGGCGTATGGGCAGACACTTTCAAAAAAGGAAGAGGATTTCGTGGAGGTAAGCGAATCATTGGGGGCTTCTCGTCTGTATATCATCTTCGGCGAGATTCTACCGAACATGACCTCTCCCCTCTTAGTCAAGATAACCCTGGATATGGGATATGCCATCTTAACTGGGGCTGCTTTAGGGTTCTTAGGCCTTGGAGCTCAGCCCCCTACTTCCGAATGGGGCACCCTGGTCAGCCTCGGCCGCATCCACTTGCCCAAGATGTGGTGGCTATCAACTTTCTCAGGATTAGCCATATTTACAACGGTATTGGGCTTCAATCTATTGGGAGACGGTCTTAGAGACTTCTTCGACGTCGAGGTGGAGTAGGGATGGGACTCGGGAATACTATTCTAAGCATTGAGGGGTTAAAGGTCCACTTCGACACTATGGATGGGACATCGAGGGTATTGGATGATGTTGAGCTCTCAGTTGGGGAGGGTGAGGTTGTCGGCCTTGTGGGGGAGACTGGCTGCGGGAAGAGCGTCACGGCTAAGACTATATTGCGATCTTTGCCCGTGCCGCCGGGCAGGATTATCGACGGGGAGATCCTCTTCCTGGGGAATAACTTACTAGAACTGAGCAGGGAAGAGGGACATCAAGTGATGAGCAAGAAGATGTCCTATATCCCCCAGGACCCAATGACCTCCCTCAACCCTGTCTTCACCGTGGGAGAGGAGATGGGCGACCTGATCAGGTGGCACGGCAGGCGGAGGGTCGGCCCACTGGAGTTCATGGGGCTGCGGAGGAGGCATGATAACTCGTTGGCAAAGGCTGTTGAACTGCTGGACCGGGTCAAGATACCTGCCTCCAGGGAAATCATCAAGAGATATCCGGTTGAGCTAAGCGGGGGGATGCGGCAGCGAGTGCTAATAGCCATGGCCTTGATCGGCCATCCCTCCCTACTCATCGCTGATGAACCCACAACCGCATTGGATGTGACCATCCAGAAGGGGATCCTTGAACTGATAGAGGAGAAGGTGAAAGAGGAGGAACTCTCCGTCCTTTATATCACGCATAACCTGGGGGTGGCCAGGAGGCTTTGCGACAGGATCTACGTGATGTACGCCGGGACCATTGCCGAGACCGCCAAGACCGAGGACCTGTTGGACAATCCAAGGCATCCCTATACCTCGGGTCTGATCAGCTCTATTCCGAAGCTTACCGGTGATGAATTCAAGGGAATAGATGGCAGGATACCTGACTATATTGATCCACCCTCTGGTTGCCGGTTCCATCCCAGATGTCCTGAGGTAATGGAGATTTGCAAACAGGAAAAACCTGAATTGGTCAAGGTTGGAGGGGGCCGTTTGGTTGCATGTCACCTCTTCTCCACTAGAGGTGAGAGTTGAACCAGTTACTGATGAAGACAGAGGGGTTATGTAAATACTTCTTCAGGGATAGCGGTCTTCTGGGGCGAGAACAAAAGGTGCTCAAGGCCGTCGATACCGCCGATCTAGAGGTCAAGCATGGAGAGACACTGGCCCTGGTGGGAGAGTCCGGGTCGGGTAAGACAACCCTGGGCAAGACCATGATCAGGATCTATAAGCCGACCAAGGGGAAGATCTGGTTCGAAGGAGATGAGATCTGCTCGGTTGAGGGGGACAGGTTAAGACACTATCGGCGCTACATGCAAATGGTCTTCCAGGATCCCACCTCTGCGCTGAACCCCAGGAAAACTGTGCTGGATATCATCTCGCTCCCATTGAGGACCTATCAGAACCTACCCCGAACAGAGCTCCGAGAGAGGGTGAAAGAGTTGCTGGAGATGGTCGAGCTTCCACCAGACTTCCTATATAGGTACCCTCATGCCTTGAGTGCAGGACAAAAGCAGCGAGTGGGGATAGCTAGGGCCCTGGCCTTGAATCCGAAGCTCATCGTCCTGGATGAGCCGACCTCGGCCCTGGATGTGTCTGTCCAGGCCAAGATACTAGCGTTGTTGGAGCGACTGCGAAGGGAGTTTCAGCTGACGTATATCTATATCAGCCATGACCTCAGCGTGGTCAAGAACATCTCGGACAGGACGGCGGTGATGTACCTCGGCCAGATCGTGGAGTCCGCTCTTACCGATAATCTCTTCGAGAGCCCGCTCCATCCTTACACCAGAGCCCTGCTCTCAGCCATACCAATAATATCGGCCGAAGAGCAGGAGGTGATCCCAGAGGAGATAACTCTGGTGGGGGAGATTCCATCTCCATTAGATGTGCCACCAGGCTGCAATTTCGCCTCGCGATGCCAGGAGAAGATGCCGATATGTGAGGCGGATGAGCCCCCATTGGCTAAAGTTGGGAATGATCATTATGTCTGGTGCCATCGGTATTCATGAATTTCCTCAATGGCTCAGAAAGGACGGGAATGTAAAATGCCCTCAAAGATAGGGATAGTGACAATCGGTCAATCTCCCCGAGTAGATGCGATCCCCGAGATCAAGGAGCTTATCTCGGGCGATATAGAGATTGTTGAAAAGGGAGCTTTAGACGGGCTAACCCTCAAAGAGATCGAAAGGTTTGAACCTAAAGAAAATGATGAGATTCTCGTAACAAGGATGCGGAATGGAACTGAGGTGACCATTGGAGAAAGCTTCATCTTATCGAAGTTACAGGAGAAGATCTCCGAGCTGGACAAGGAGGATGTAACGCTGATCGCGCTGCTCTGCTCGGGAGAATTTCCCCGCCTACAGTCGAAGAAGCCCTTAATAATGCCGGATAAGCTCTTATCTGGAGTCCTCTCTTCACTTATTATTAATAAAGGTAAGTTGGGATTGATGGTTCCCTCGGAGGGGCAGGTAAATCATCTGATGAAGGGTTTTCAAGATCTTGGCTTTGAGGTGATTGGGGTTGGGGTCTCACCATACAAGAATGATATAGGAGCGATAGGTGAAGCTGCCAGTAAGCTGAAGGAAGCAGGGGTTGATTTGATTGTGATGGATTGCTTCGGATATAACCTGGAGATGAAGAATAGAGTGAGAGAAGTAACGGGGAAGCCGGTCATATTGGTAAGGTCTCTGTTAGCTGGGCTTCTAGAGGAGCTTGTCACTTGAGGGAAGTGATATGGGGTTAAAAGATAGTGTGCTGACAGCAGCCAGAGATTGCATGAAGGTCAAAGGAGGAGGTAGCTAGTGAAATACGACTGGGAGCTAAAGAAGGCGGCAAAGACCGTGATCGGGGAGATGGTCAACCTTAGGGAGGGCGAGAATATCCTGATTTACGCCGACACAGCCGCGGATAAGCAGGTGGTAGATAGCATCGCCGAAGCCGCCCACCTCGCCGGGGGTGTGGTGTGTCTACTTTGGTATGAGACCAGGCCGGAGGTCGGCATTGAACCGCCCAAACCACTGGCCGCGGCAATGAAGGCCTCAGATGTGGTCATTGAGCTTGCTGAGAAGTATCTCATTCATACCAGATCATATCATGAAACCCTCAAGGCCGGTTCCAGAAACCTTTGCCTGACCGGGATGACCCCGGAGATGATGCTGCGATGCATCGGCAATATAAACTATCCTAAGATGGTCGAATTGGGTGATGCCTTAGCGGAGCTGCTACGGGAAGGCGATGAGATGCAGATGACTACCCCGGCTGGAACTGATCTGATTTCGCAGATCGGGGATCGCCCTGTATTTCATAATTCAGGAATAATCTCTAAACCTGGGGAACAGAGCTTTCTGGGAGGACAGGTCTCCTGGGCGCCGATCGAGGAAAGCATCAATGGGACTATGGTCTTCGACGGTTCCCTCTGGCCCCCTGAGGAACTTGGCCTACTCAAAACGCCTATGGTATTAGAGATAGAAAAGGGGGAAGTAAAGAATATCAAAGGAGATAGTGAGGCGAAGGTATTGGAAAAGTGGCTGAAGAGTCTTAATGACCTAAATATGTTCAAAATTGCTCACTTCTCATACGGCTTCAATCCGGGGGCCAGGCTCAGCGGTACGATCCTCGAGGACGAGAGGATCTTTGGCTGCGTTGAGATGGGTATAGGTTCCCAAAGGCCTAGATTCAAGGGTAGAGTGGGCTCGGCAAAAGCGCATACTGACGGGGTGATGCTCAACCCCACGGTGATATTAGACGGTGAGGTGATCGAAAAAGAAGGAAAGTTCATTCATCCCAAACTCGCGAAGATAGCGGATGTTTTACAGATTTAGCGTCTGAGGATTAAGGAAGGGATTCTTCGAGCTCGAAAGGATAGATGATGGAATTAAGTAAGGAGAAAATCGTCTTTGAAGTTATTAAGGGGAGAAGGAGTGTCCGTTCATTTAAGGATGAAGAGGTGCCGCGGGAGATGCTCATAAGGATCCTAGAGGCGGGACAATGGGCTCCTAACCCAAGCAATGTCCAATCCTGGCGATTTATCGTGGTTCAGGAGGCCAAGCAGCTCGGGACGCTCAAGACCCTCTCCCCCGGCTTCCCCAAAGCCCCGGCTGCCATCGTGGTCTGCTCAGACCAAAGAGATATGAAACGCTTTGGAGAGACGTTGAGACTGATCCTCACCGCTGAAGAGGCAGCTATGGCAGTGCAAAATATGTTGCTCATGGCCTATTCCCTAGGCTTCGGTTCTTGCCCCGTGGCCTCCTTCTCCAAAGCTGGGATAAAGGAATTGCTAGAGTTACCCGATCATATCTACCCGATCCTCCTTATCGCTCTAGGTTTTCTGGACGAACAACCTGTTCCACCTCAAAGGAAAGAACTCTCGCGGATAACCTTCTGGGAGAGATATCAGGAGGAATAGATGGATAAGAACGGTTTATTTGATTTATGCGTATATATAGCGGCAAGCACGGAGGGGCTGAAGGATGAGCCCAAGGATTATGGTCCGTTACGTCTGCTTGAGGTGCTCGCTCGCTTGGCAGAGCTCACAGCCGCAGAGTATGGGGATAGCTTCTTGAAGGAGATAGCCGAAGAGGTGAATGGGAACCAAGACCTAGTGATGACGGACAGAAAGGCATTTTACCACTTCCTTGAGCAATTAGTCATCAAATTCGCTAAGGAAGCAAAGAGAAGAGATAATACGAGAAAGAAAGAGATACCTGGAGGACATCCTTAAGCTCTTTCGCGTCAAATGATTTGATACGGGTTCGTGAATTTTTTTCTTATCCCCCAGCGGCAAAGGCCATAAACATAATTTTATCACCATCGCTGGGAACATGGTCTTTATTTCCAGGTTCACCATTTACTGTTACCAATCCCACCAGCTCCTCTTTTACTTTCAGTCTCTTAAGGATTTCTCTGATAGTTAGGGGATTTTCTAATTCCAAGGGGAATCTCTCCCCGGGGAAAAGCTCCTTTATATAGCCAACAACTTGAATTTCCAATTTTATTTTTTTATGTGGCAAGTCCCCCATGGTAAATTCAAGGTTAAGCTCTCTTAGTTTTTTTCTGGTGGGAATGCCATTTTTATTCCAGCCACGCAGCTTGTAGTACTCTTGAAGAAGTTGGTCATAAATTTCTCTCGTCAGAAATATCTTTTCTTTCCCGGGAGGTACCTTGAAGAACCGCTGGGGTGGCCAATCGTAAGTTTGACCAAAGCCTTTTATTTCTCTTGCCCAGAACATTCTGGTCAGGTTCCAGACTTTTTCCGAGAACTTAAGCAACTCTTCTAGTGAGTATTTAAATCCAGTAACTGCTTCTAAGATTTTAGGATAATTTTCAAGCTCAAAGCCCAGCTCTACCCATTGAAGCCTACAGGTTCCCAGCATATCAAACATTGGTCTGACATGTTGAAGGAAGATAACTTTTGCTGCTTTTCCCTCTGATTTTTGACGGCCAACTTCGATATCATAGGTAATAGCCCAGGCTCTATTGTGGTGAGCACCAACATCGCAAGTTCCGTAGGCAAGAGCCATGGCCAGGGCATTACGGAAGCTATAGCCGCTGATCTCCAATCCTTTTATTTGCATGGCCAATTTCTCGGCCTCTGGGCCAAAAACTTTCGAGGCATCTCTCGTTCCCCTGGCCAAGATCTTTCCAATGCCCTTTTGGTAGGCTATTTTTTTAGCCAGATAGGCAAAGGAGTCTACATCTCCAAATCTGATTTTTCTTCCTGCATCTTTCTCAGTAATTATACCCTTTTCAAAGCATTCCATGGCAAAAGCGATAACTGCGCCCGAGGAGATTGTATCTATTCCTAGCTCATCGCAAACCCAGTTAGCGTAGGCAACATCCTCTATATTAGGAAGGGCACAATTTCCACCGCAAAGAGCAATAGTTTCATATTCGGGTCCTTCAACCCAAACATTATATTTGTATTTTGAGGTCTTTCTGGTGTGCGAATATTTTCCGCAGCTCATGGGACAGCCAAAGCAGGCTTTGTCAGAAGTAACTATCCTGTCACGCATAAGCTGACCGCTAAGATTTTTGTGATGCTCAAAATATTCCATCTGGAAGTTTCGAGTAGGAAATGCCTCTATTTCATTAGCCCAATTTACCACTCCAGGTGTGCCATAATCCTGCCATTGTTTTAAAGCAGGATTGTCAAAAATCTGCTTAAACATCTCTTTTCCCAAGCGAGTTGCCTCTTTAACATTAGCTACTGGAATTGCTTCTGTTCCTTTTATGGCAATGGCTTTCAGTTTTTTCGAACCAAACACGGTTCCCATTCCGGTCCTGCCAGCCTGGCGGCCAAAATCATGGGAAATACAGGCAAATCGGACTAAATTTTCTCCCGCCGGTCCAATAGTGAGAATCTGGAATTCCTCCCTTAGGTCACTTTTCAGCATCTTCTCCGAGGTTAAACAACCCTTTCCCCAATACTTTTGAGCACTCCTTATTTCTACCCTATCATCCTCTATAAATAGATAACTTGGCTGAGGAGCAGTTCCTTCGATAATAATCACATCATACCCCGCATATTTCATTTCGGGAGAGAAGTGTCCTCCCATATTGGACTCACCATATCCCCCGGTAGCAGGAGACTTGGCAGCAAAAGCAACTTTTGCTCCGGCTGGAACGAAGACACCGGATAGAGGTCCTGAAGCAATAATCACTTTGTTTTCTTCACCTAAAGGATTCGCTCCTCTTTTCACTTCATCATAGAGCAGTCTCGCTGCAAATCCTCTTCCTCCAATCCACTCCCGGGCGAACCTGGGATCAAGAGGTTCTGTCTTAATCAGTCCACTGGTTAAATTTACTCTTAGTATCTTTCCCCCATATCCATTCATTCTTCATCCTCTCTGTAAAGGGCTCCCATGGGGCAAAATCTTACGCACTGACCGCACTGGTTACACTCATCAGTCATTTTAATTTCGTATCCACCGGGGACAGGAAAATGTCCAACAATTTCCAGTCTCCCTTTTTTAGGATTATTTACCTTCTCACATGTCAAAGCACAGATAAGCTGGCAAACCCTACAGCCTGAACAAAGTGAATTATTGATTCCTATTTTCATGCTTTCTTAAAGCACCTTTCTTTATCTTTCTTCCTCTCTTGAAGGAAAGAATAGAGTGTTTTTCAATCCTCATCCTTGCTCCTTCAAGATCCTGATGATAAAGCTTCTGTATTAGAAGATGAAATATTTGACTCCGCTATGATTCAAAACAGAAATTCTTGAGACAAAATTGAAAGGCACTATATGGATAATATATTTGGGGAACTTTGTCAAACTCCTCTTTTCCGGTGTTATGAAATTACGGAATCATCCCGTCATATACGGTAACTCTTCCATCAAAAACCCCGAACCATCAGCTTAATTCGGGGTGACAAAGATTTGTTGATAGTCAAGGGGTAACCTTGATTGTCAAGAAATTTGTAGTATAACACCTATTGTATCGGACGGTCCACTTCCAAGTGGTATGACATATTCGGATAGCTCGGCGCTCTCTCGTCATCTCTGTTCTCTAAGTGCTGTTCTAAGGCTTCCAGCACTGCTGGAGATTGGAGGTGATACAGTTGAACTTGAGTTTAATCAAAGCTCAAATCCGCACTAAGAACTGGATTGCCGAGCAAAGGATTAAGCAAGAACTTGAGCGTCGAAAAAGAGAGCTTAGATGCCTGTTGAGACGGTACAAGTTTTGGCTGCGTATCCCGTTAGTGCTCATTTTGTTTGACAAGTTTTGGGGCTGCGATAGAATGACAGGACTTAAGAACCCACTTTGCTAACTGAAAAGCGGATAGAAAATTGGTAAATAAAGGGGTAAATTGAGAGAAATAAGGTAGGAATTGGAAAGACAAGGACGAATACCTGAAGAATTTTATTTAGTCAAGTACCTCTTTGGCAGAACAAAAAAGATTGCTTCAGGAAAACTGAGCCTGGATTTACCGAATTACCTAATGCTATTAGTCTGATGGAGGGATTTTCTTTTCTGGATCAGGGAAAGAATAAAGGCTGGTACCTCATATTGTGGAAGAGAGGTTATATTGATGAGTTTAGAAATTTACGGTTTGCCGACGGGTTCTATATACGCGCCGCTTGCTAGCACTATCTTCAATGGAGGATTTTGCCCTACGTTGGATAGGCAAGATATAATTCCGTGGGGTTATAAAGAATCTATGAAGTTTTCTGATGGATCAACAGGTCCAGGAGTTGAATCGTGTGTCCCAGTTTGGTATATAGATGGGGCTGAACAAAAAGTGCTAGTAGATACAAGTTTTGATAATTGTGAAAATGTCATGAATGTTTTGAAAAAATACGGTGGCAATCAAGTATTTAAGAGGAAAAAGGAGTGGGAGATTGTTAATGCATTGAAAAAAGTAAATGTTACTCCTGAGCAAATTGACATAGTTATTCATACACACCTGCATTTTGATCACTCTGGGAATGATGAGCTTTTCAAGAATGCATCTTTTATTGTGCAAAAGGACGAAATCCCGTGGGCTTTGACGCCACCACCTTATGGAATGTGGTACTACCGAGAGTTCTCTTCCCACTTTCAAAATGTCTTAGATAGGGTAGAAGCGATTGAAGGAGACGTTAGGATAACCAAGGGAGTAGAGGTGTGGAAATTAGGAGGCCATACACCCGGGAGCATGGCTATAGTTGTGGATACTGATATTGGGAGAGTTGCTCTTGCAGGAGATGTAGCCGTTAGCTACAGAAATCTAGAGTTCCAGTGGCCCGGAGGTTTCTTCTTTAATATTGATGAAGTAATCCAAGCCTATGATCGTGTATTGAGAGAGGCTGATATTGTTGTCCCGGGCCACGACTGGGAGTTTTTTGAAAAATTTCCCGGTGGAAAGATAGGATAGAATGAGGTGATTAAAGACCCGCTTTTTTAACTGAAAAATGGATGGAGAATTGCTAAATGAGAGGTAAGCTGAGAGCAATAAGGTGTCCGTATAAGGTGGGAGGTATAGATGTACAGGTTAAGCACAGACGTAGGCGGAACTTTTACCGATGGTGTGTTGCTCGATGAGACCACTGGCAAGATCGAAGTAAGCAAGGTATCTTCCACACCAAAGAATCCCGCCATTGGCACGATTCAAAGCATGGAGAGATTCGAGATTCCTCTCAACGAAGTCTCTTTCTTGGTTCATGGAACTACTGTGGTGATCAATGCTCTGATCGAGGGCAAGGGTGCTAAGACAGCCTTAATCACTACTAAGGGGTTCAGGGATGTGCTGGAGATCGGGCGAAGCAATCGCACGGAGATGTACAACGCCCTTTACAAGAAGCCAACGCCTCTTGTCCCAAGATACCTCATTCTGGAGATTAAGGAAAGGATGGGAGCCAATGGCGAGGTGTTGATTCCTCTGGAAATCAGTGACCTTACTCAGATCATCGAACATCTGCGTAAGGAGGAGGTCGAATCAATAGCAGTCTGCCTTCTCAATTCTTATGCTAACCCTAAGCATGAGGAGGAGATAGGTAGGTTGCTGAATGACCAGTATCCTGAGGTAACCGTATCCCTCTCACACAATATTACAAGACGCTACTATGAATATGAGCGGACCAGCACCACTGTGCAGAATGCGTATGTGATGCCAGTAGTGCAGGGGTACCTACGAAGTCTGGAAGAGGAGATCACGGAGCGCCGCTTTCAAAGTGTTTTGCAGGTCATGCAGTCCAATGGCGGTATCATGACCTCTGCCGTTGCCAGGGAGATACCGATCTCCATGGTGGAATCGGGTCCTGTAGCGGGTGCCATCGGAGGGGCCCAGCTGGCTAGCATGATCGGATACAAAAATGTTATCACCTACGACATGGGGGGTACCACCGCTAAGGCGTCTATCATCAGGGGAGGATTACCAGAGACCACGGATCAATATCTGATCGAAGGGCGTCCCATCCTGCTCCCTGTGGTTGATATGCGCGAGATTGGAGCCGGTGGGGGGAGCATTGCTTGGATCGATGAAGCCGGAGCCTTACACGTAGGGCCACAGAGCGCGGGAGCCGAACCAGGTCCAGCTTGCTACATGCGAGGCGGTGTAGAGCCTACAGTGACGGATGCGAATCTGCAACTGGCCATACTTGATCCAGAGTATTTTCTTGGGGGGAAGATGGAGATTTCGCCTCAGCTCGGACGTGAAGCCATCCAAAAGGTGGCTGATTACTTCGACCTGAGCCTCGATGAGACAGCGTTAGGGATTATAAAAATTGTCAACACCAACATGTCGGGATTATTGCAATCGATGACGGTCAAGCGGGGGTACGACCCAAGGGAATTCGCAGTGGTGGCGTTCGGCGGCGCGGGACCAATTCACGCTGCAGCCATTGCCAAGGAGCTGAGCATTCCCACAGTGATCGTCCCGCCGTCTCCCGGGGTATTTTCTGCCTGGGGGATGTTGATGGCCGACTTAAGGCATGACTTTGGCCAAACTTACATCAAGCCCATGGGCGATACCGATGTAGAGTCAATAAACGGGATATTTAGAGAGCTAGAAGTGCGGGTGAAGGATCTCTTCGAGCGTGAGAATATCCCAGATGAAAGTATGGTTGTGTCCTATGAAATAGATCTGAGGTATTGTGGGCAAGAACATACATTGAGCGTTCCGGCTCCTTCTAAACTAGCGGATGCTGACAGGGAAGCGCTGGGCAAAAGCTTTGATGCGCTTCATCTTAAGGTATATGGGCACAACGCTCCAGAAGAGTCCAAAGAGATCGTCTCGCTCAAGGTTATGAGTATTGCCAAGGTAAGGAAACCCGTCCTGGAAACTATTGCTCGTGGGTCTGAGGCTCCTGTGCCGGAAGCCAGGCTGGGAGAAAGAAAAGTCTATGTGGGAAACGGCAGGTATCAGGAGTTCAGCATCTATCACCGCGACAAACTTCTCTCAGGGAACACCTTTTCCGGACCGGCTCTTATCGAGGAGGCCACAGCCACCACCGTTGTCGAAGCTGATCAGACCTGCTCCGTCGACCAATACGGCGACCTCATCATTACTCTAAATCAGGAGGGACTATGAAGATAGATCCAATAACTCTCGAGGTTATCCGCAATCAAATGATTGCGTCCAGTCGTGACATTCGCAGGACAATTGAGAGGGCGGCCTACAGTCCGATTCTCTACGAAGTGGTAGACTTTAGCTGTGGGATTCTGGACGGTGAAGCTAACCTGATTGCGGAAACCCCAGGACTGCCCATCTTTCTTGCTAATCTAGGTTATGCTGTTAAATCTACTTATGACACCATTGGGCGAGAGAACTTGAACCCCGGGGATGTTATCCTATGCAACGATCCTTACAACGGGGGCGGTACGCACTGCCCTGATCTGGTTGTGCTCTGTCCCGCTTTTTATGAAGGCGAAATCCGAGGGTGGGCTGCCTTCCGTGGCCACATCGTTGACATGGGCGGAATCTACCCTGGAGGATGGTATAGCAACACCACCGAAGTGTTCCAGGAAGGATTTCGTCTGCCTCCGGTCAAGCTCGTGGTCGAAGGTAAGCCAAATGAAGACGTGTTCCGACTGATCAGGGCAAACACCCGCGTCCCGGATGCGGTGCTGGGAGACATCCGTGCCATGATTGCTGCGGTGCGAAAGGCGAGTCAACGCTTCTGCGAGATCATCGATAACTATGGCCTCGGTGTGACCCTGGGAGCCATCCAAGAAATACTGGACCAGGGTGAAATAATGGCGCGGGCGGCCATACGCCGCATTCCGAATGGAACTTACTCCGCAGAGGCCTTGCTCGATGGCGACGGGAATGACGATGAGCCGCTGGATGAGAGAGTATGGGTTAGGTTAGCCGTAATCGTTAAAGATGAGGAAATGACTATTGACTTTACAGGAACTGATGGTCAATGCCGCGGCCCCATGAACGTCCCGGAGCCCTCGACCATCTCCTCCGCCAGGTATGGGTTCAAGATCATTACCACGCCGGCTTTACCCAGTAATGAGGGCTTCTTCCGCCCGTTAAAGATCATCATCCCGGAAGGCAGCCTCTTGAAGCCGCAATTCCCCGCTGCATGTGCGATGTGGCCGGTTCCCACCACCACCATTCCGGATCTGATTCTGAAAGCGCTGGCACCAGCAATGCCCGACCGGGTGAGGGCAGGCCATTTCGGAGATTCCATGGCGAATTTCATCTACGGGACAGATCCCCGGACCGGCCGGTACTACGTCTGCGCCGAAGGAGATGCAGGCGGCTACGGCGGGAAGCCCGATGATGATGGAGAGCCGGCGCTCTTCTCAATGGACTTGGGGGACACGTATAATGTTCCGGTTGAAGTCGCTGAGGTGCGGTATCCCTGGCGCGTGGAGCGGTTCGAGCTTCATCAGGACTCTGGCGGGCCTGGAAAGTACCGCGGTGGGCTCGGGGTTCTTCGAGATTACCGGATCATTGGTCATAAGGCGGGGCTCACCGTGACAACGGATAGGGTGAAGTATACTCCCCCCTGGGGTCTGTTTGGTGGAAAGGATGGAAAACCGAGCATCACTGTGGTCTATCGCAATGACGGGAAGGAGGAGCGGTGGCGGAAGATCTCCAACCTGCCCCTCGATCAAAATGACGTAGTGAGCTTTCAGACCGGTGGCGGAGGAGGCTATGGTTCACCGCTGGAGAGAGAGCCTCGGCTGGTTCTTAAGGATGTGATCAATGAATATGTATCCATGGCAAAGGTGAGAGAGGACTATGGTGTTGTAATAGACGAGAATGAAATGAAAATAGATCTGGATGCCACGAAAGGACTCAGGAATAAGATGAGAGAGAGCCAGGAGCGTACTTAGCTTACTGAGAAGAGTAATGGAAATCTATGGAGGTAGGATGGTAAAGGCTCAAGAATTGCTGGCCAAATTAGATTTCGATTTGATGGCTCTCTTCCCCAGTTCGAATATGCTGTATCTCAGTGGTTTCCATGATGAGCCCGGCGAGCGCATGCTTTTCCTTCTCGTGCCCCGGGTAGGGAACCACGTCTTCCTTGCCCCCGAGCTCTATGAACAGCAAATCAAACAAGAATCACCTTTTCAGGATGTCCGTATCTGGAAGGATTCTGATGATCCCATGGATCTCTTCCAGCGAACGGTGGTGGACTTCGCCCCGGCGGATGCCGGAGTTCTCGTGGATGACCGGATGTGGGCCAAGTTTGTCCTCATGCTGAGGGAAGCATTGCCAAAGGCCAACTTCTCTTTGGCCTCTCAGGTTATGGTGCCACTGAGAATGCAGAAAACCCCGGATGAGATTCATTGTCTTCAGGAAGCCGGCGCCATTGCCGATCAGGCCTTTGAGGAGATCATCCGGTTTAAGCTTGCAGGGATAACCGAGCTCGCTCTGGCCACGGCTCTCGAGGAAGCGATGAAGAAAAGAGGGGCAGAGAAGATCGCCTTTGAGACATTGGTAGCGTCCGGCCCGAATAGCACCCTTCCTCACCATCGGGCGGGCCGGAGGAGAATCGAGCCGGGGGATGTAGTGATCCTAGATTATGGATGCCGAATTCGGGGGTATTGCTCGGATATCACACGCACTATCGTCTGTAAACAACCCTCCAAGGAAATCCAGGCTATCTATGAGGTCGTTGAGAGAGCTCAGGAGAAGGCGGTACAAGCGATAAGGCCGGGGGTTAAGGCTGAAGAGATAGATCGGGCCGCTCGTCAGGAGATAGCGAAAGCCGGCTACGGTGAGCGGTTCATCCATCGAACCGGCCACGGTATCGGCCTTGATGTCCATGAAGAACCGTACATTGTCGAGGCAAATCATCTTGAGCTTCAAAAGGGAATGGCGTTTTCCGTAGAACCGGGGATCTACTTGCCAGGGCGATTCGGTATCCGCATTGAGGACATTGTAGTGGTGACGCAAACGGGAGCACAACGCATGAATCGTTCCACGCATACCTTACAGGTGGTCGAGTGAGCCAGCAACCCAAAACATTTTCCCTTTCAGGGTATTTTCTCGGGGAAAACGAAAAGGATATTCCCTGAGATGCGATTTTTTCAAAATAAAAAGTTCTTCTTGACAGAGAAAAATATCTGCCAATAATGAGCAGCGAGGTTAGATCTTTGGTGAAGAAGGAGCTAAAAATAAGGCCGGAGGGAGGTGAAAAGCAGATAGGCCGTTATTTGGGATAAAGGAAAGCTTTCAAAAAGAAAAGCGTTAAATGACTAGATTTCTTCTTGGGAGCTTTCA
>JAUVZN010000010.1 GCA_030602545.1 Candidatus Aerophobota bacterium | reverse complement strand
TCTCTTCTCGCTGCCCACCGCCTTTCTCTCAAAGGCAAATAGACTCTCCGCTATCCTGGGTACCTTTGTCTCTAATCCTTTGACCTGGCCCTTTATCTATCCCTTCGGATTCAGGATAGGCCAGCAAATTCTAAAGGTTTCTCCTCTGGATTTCTCCTGGGGTCTTTTGAAACTGGAGAACCTCCTGAATTTAAGCAAGTCTCTCCTCGTTGGTAGCTCTGTTTTGGCTATAGGTTTTTCTCTTCTTTCCTACCTGGTGGTATTAAAAGTGGTGGCTCACTACAAAAGAAGGCACTCCTCGGAGTCCGGCGGCTCATAAAGGTAGCTCTCCCTGTTTATCCCGGGGAGCTTCCTTACCCAGATAATCCCGGAGTATTTTAGTTGCTTTTCTTCCCTGGGGAGTTCGGTTAATAAATCCCTCCCGAACCAGATAAGGTTCATAAACTTCCTCTATGGTATCGGGCTCTTCATTCACGGCCATGGCCAGAGTTTTGAGTCCTACCGGCCCCCCGCTAAATTTATAGATAATTGTCTCCAGAATCTTTCTATCCATACCGTCCAGGCCTTTTTCATCCACCTCCAAAATCTTTAGAGCTTCCCGGGCTATGGGTTGGTTGATAATTCCTCTTCCCTTCACCTGGGCATAATCTCTCACTCGACGCAGGAGTCGGTTGGCTATGCGTGGAGTTCCCCGGGACCTGTGGGCAATTTCCCAGGCGCCCTCTTTGTCAATTTCCACCTTGAGGATGCGGGCAGAGCGCAAAACGATCTGGTAAAGATCATCATCCTCATAGAAATCCAGTCGGGTGACTACACCGAATCTATTGCGGAGAGGAGAGGTAAGAAGGCCTGCTCTGGTGGTAGCTCCCACCAGGGTGAAATGAGGAAGGGAGATTTTGACAGAGCGAGTCCTCACCCCCTTTCCCATAATGATGTCCACCTGGAAGTCCTCCATAGCAGAGTAGAGAACCTCCTCTACCTGGGCAGCCAGGCGGTGGATTTCATCGATGAAGAGAACATCTCCATCCTCAATTTCTATGTTGGTAAGGATCTTGGCTAAATCCCCGGGTCTAGTGATAGCTGATCCACTGGTGGACTGAATCTTAGCTCCCATCTCTCGAGAGATGATATGAGCTAGAGTAGTTTTGCCTAAACCAGGGGGACCATAAAGAAGGGTGTGATCCAGAGCATCACCTCTTTCTTTGGCGGCCTGGATAAAGATCTCGAGATTCCTCTTAATCCTGTTTTGTCCTATGAACTCTTCCATCCTCTGAGGTCGCAGGATGATTTCAAATCCACTATCCTCCTGCTGCAGATCCGGGGTAGTAATTTTCTCCGCTATATACATCTTAAGGCTTCTTTGATAAGCTCCGGCAGATCCACTTCCTCCCTCACAGAGGACAAGGCTGCCTGGACACCCTCCTCAGCCTCTTTCCTGGTGTATCCCAGCGAAATGAGGGCGGCCATAGCATCCTTTGTCAGCACTCCTTTACCTGTTACTGTCGGCTCCTCAGCTTCTATCTTGTCTTTTAGTTCCAGAACCATTCTTTGAGCCGTCTTTCTTCCAATACCGGGGATACGGATTAAAGTGGTAAGGTCTCCTCCCTTTATAGCCTTCTTAAATTCAGGGATGCTCAGGCTGGAGAGCATACGCAGGGCTGATTTAGGGCCAATTTTAGATA
The DNA here is from genome assembly GCA_030602545.1 of Candidatus Aerophobota bacterium. GTDB lineage: Bacteria > Aerophobota > Aerophobia > Aerophobales > AE-B3A > SOJT01. Next base: position 19,243 of record JAUVZN010000010.1, on the reverse strand, counting down.
GAGTAGTTAAGAGAAGAAAGAAATCTTTCTCCTCTTCTTTTAGGAAACCATAGAGGGATATCCCGTCATCTCTTAAGTGCAGGTGAGTATAAAGACTTACTGTGCTTCCCTCCGGGGGCAGGGCGGCATAATTGGAAAGAGGAAAATTCACTCTATATCCCAATCCCCCCACCTCAACAATGACGAAGGTGGGGGACTTAGCAACGAGTTTTCCTTTGAGGTAATGAATCATTTTGCCTTTTTTTGTACACCACAATAGCTAGATCAGGACAAACCAAACCACACAGGGCGCATCCCGTACACTTCTTCTCCTCGGTAAAAACAGCGGGATGGTATCCCTTCTGGTTAAGATTAGCGTCCAGGTGGATTAGATCCTGAGGACAGAACCTGACGCAGTAGCCGCACCCCTTGCATTTTCTAGCATCTATCTTAATCTTGGAAATAGTTACTCTCTTCATTAGCGGTTGTTTAATGCTATCAAAAGCAAAGAGCTGAGTCAAGCAGACGAATTAGAGACCCTATCCTAAACCTCCGATTTCCTCCCCCCTTAACTGTTTTCTCATGGATTCACTTTTGAGGATTAAGGCTTCAAGGTCATTCTCATTAATGATCTCGAGCTCGGGAGGAGGCTCAAAAGAGTAAAATTTCTCTCTCACTTTTCCTCCTATATTCCGGAGTCCCCCCCTGACCATCTTTTCCAACTCTCCCTTGCCCTCTCTATAAAATATCTCTGCCAGAATTTTAAGGGGCAAAAAGTGGGGAGAAATACAGGCTATCCCGGCCGCTCTTAAGGCATAGTGATTTCCGTTAAAGGAGATGGCCACCCCCCCTGCCTCCCTTACTAATTCCAGGGCCTGGACATCGGTTATACTGTCTCCGATGTACATAACTTCAGAAAGTGCCGACCCGGTTTTTCTGACTGAATCCAGGATGGCTTTTGCCTTTTCTTCCCCCCCTAAAGGCTTAACTTCTTCCAGCATCCTGCCGCAGCTCATCCGGGGAATCTCACGGAAAAATATCTCATCCAGTCTTTTTATGGTCTTTCTGGAAGAGGCAGAAAGATCGGCCTCCTTCTTGACTCCAGAAACCTCGATGGATGGCAGCCGGGGCACCTCATCCAGAAGCTGATTTAATCTCTTCACCTCTTCCGGAGAGAGATGGTACTTATCCAGATCCAGATAGGTGGAATAGGTGTTCCTGAAAGGAAATTTTATTCTGTGACACAGGGCCTGTATGTATGGCCGATAGCTGGTACTAATGATGAATATGGGTATCTTTTTAGCCAGACGGGGGAGTATCTTTTCCGCTCCGGAAACTAGAAGAAGACTCTGACGGGAAAAATCAAGGGCCTTTTTATTGCTAAGAGAGGCCGCTTTTAAGAAGGGAAGGATGAAACTCAGGGTATTACCTGCTCTGTACCCCTTCTTTCTCACTATACAGGCTAAAAAGTCATCGTATCGCGATATGAGTGAAAAAAACTCCCCTCCCCGGGCGAGAAAATGCTGGCAGAGCTCCAGAGCGTTATCGTTTTTGGTGATAGGTCCCTCACAATCTATGCAGAGTTGTCTCATTTTTGATTTCCCCAAACATCATTTTCCCACTCCTCTAATATTTCCTTATCCACACGAAGGCCGGGGGTGATCTTTCCTTTTTGAAAAACTCCCCTCCCTTTTACCTTGAGTTTGCCCTCTGAGAGAACCTTGAGAGTATGAACCATAAGGGAAAGCTCTCTCTTAACTCCCTCCCTTCTAATTTCTTGAAAGAGAGGCTCGTCTTCCCCTTCCTCCTCACTGATTTCCTTAAGGCTTCTCTTCTTTAGTTTCTCCTCCATCCTTTGCCACAGACGATCAAACCTGCCTCCCCTGATGGGAAATGTGCAGTAAGTCAGGGGTGGTCCGGCATCCAGCTCTGAGGTAACCAGATGTATCATTATCCCGGTCTGATCCGATCTTTCCTGAATGAGTTTCCATATGACCTCCTGCCAGGTTCCCTTGGGCCCTCCGGGAAGAGCAGGATGGAGATTTATTATGGAGTATCTCTGGCAGATTTCCTCTCCCAGGATGAGCATATAGCCTGCCAGGACGATGAGGGCTGGTCTGAACCTTCCCGTTCTTTTCATTATTTCCCTATCGTATAGTCGGCGCCAGTCCTCAATCAAACGAGATTTCCTCCTTTTTTCCTCCTCGAGTGCCCTTTCCCTCAATTTTGGTCTAAAATTCCAGGAAGAAAACGAGATCAGCTCAATCCCTAAATTCCTGGCTAGCTCAAAGAAGAGATCGCTTTCCTTAGCTTCTTTCCAGTTGCGGTTGCTGAAGATAAAAGATATTTTTAGATTAGGCAGTTTCCCCTCTTTGATGTTATCATAGACTACTTTTAAAAGATCCCGGGCCGCTTTGTCCCTACCTGTAGAAAACCAGCCGATTTCATACACCTTTAGTTTTCCTTTTGTAGGATCCACCTCAGGAGCCTGGCATCAGGGTATGATGAGCGCCCGTAGCCGGCAACACTTAAGCTAGCTGTCTTACTTGCCAGTATTGCACATCGGATGAGAGAAAGACCCTTTAGGAGCCCTGCCAGAAAACCCGCCGCATAGACATCCCCTGCTCCAGTAGTGTCCACCACCTCCGTTTTGAAGGGAGGTATTTCCAGCTCCACATCTCTGGATAGTATATAGGATCCCTCCTCTCCCAGGGTGCAGGCGATAATCTTTATTCCATATTCCAGCAGCTCTCCGGCTCCCTCCTTATAATTTTTGCCGGTGATGGTTTCTATTTCCCTACCTGAGGGGAAGAGAATAAAGCAGCGCTTGAAGATGGGAGCAAGCTCCTTTATACCCCGGATGGCATGAGGCTCTCCCGGGTCAAAGCTTATTTTAGCTCCCGTCCTAGCAGCAACTTCTTTCTGCATGCGAAAAGGTATCTTGCCCAAAAAGGAGCTCATATGCAAAAATTCAGCCTTATTAACATAATCTAGATCTATTTCAGGATAGGAGAGACTGTCATTGGCACCCGGAAGAATAAGAATACTCCTATCTCTTTTTCTTCCCAAAAGAACAATGCACAGTCCAGTTCTTTTATTGCGAGTTACTCTGCTGGTATCTACCCCTGCTTCTTGAAGATCCTGGAGGAGGAAATCTCCCTCTTCATCTTGCCCCACTTTTCCCACCAGTCCCGAGGAGATACCCATCTTCCCGAGAGCATATACGGTATTTGCCGCTGATCCTCCCCCGCTTCTCATTCTGGGTTTCCCTTTTCTCTTGAGGGATCCTAAGAGATCTTTGAATTCCTCGAAGCTTCCCACTCTCTCTTTACCTGGTTCTAGTCCCAGAAGGGTGAGATCTACCTCATAGATTAGATCTACATTCAGGGCTCCCAGTCCTACTATGTCCATTGACATTCTTCTCTTTATCTTCATCTTCTCAATATGTCCTCAATGAATCATGATATCATGAAACTCCCGTCTGGTCAACCATAAAGCTTCTTAAGGAGCTATCCCGGCTCCGGGTATTGAGGGACTTTCCCCGAAGGAGCATTATAGAAGCCACCGTAACGAGTCTTCGAGTTGAGGAAGGAGAAAGACTTGTGTTTGAGGAGCGAAGCGACGAGTTTCAAGTCTTTCCCGAAACGAGAAGACGAGGAGAAAAAATTCGAAGCTGCTATGTAGCGACAAAGGGGAAGAGTCCCGAGATACTTCTTGACATCAAAGTTTGATATTGTAACATAACTCAGGCTTTGAGTTTTTGAAGAGCTTCTAGAGGAAAAAGCTTGGGAAAAATAAAGTTTGGCACTGATGGATGGAGGGCGGTAATTGCCCAGGATTTCACCTTTGCCAACGTAGCCAGGGTAGCTCAGGCCGTAGCTGATTATTACAAGGGAAAGGAGGGAGAAAAGAAGTTGGTGGTGGGATACGATACTCGCTTCCTTTCCCGGGAATTTGCAGAACTGGTAGCTGAGGTTCTGAGTGCGAACGATCTTCCTGTTATTCTTTCCCGGCAAGACCTTCCCACCCAGTGTATTTCTTTTGCCATTCAGAGCGAGAAACTAGCGGGAGGGGTTATGGTAAGTGCCTCTCATAATCCCCCTAAGTTCAACGGGATAAAGATCAGGGAGTCCTTTGGAGGATCAGCTCCTCCCCAGGTGACCCGCCAGATAGAGGCTCTCTTAGATAAAAGCGAGATTAAAAGAGTACCTCTGAAAGAAGCTGAGAAAAAGGGTCTCTTGAAGAGAAAAGATATTATTGAAGGTTATCTCAAGAAAGTTAGATCTTTCCTGGACCAGGACCTGATAAAAAAAGCTCATCTCAAAGTTATCCATGATCCTATGTTCGGAGTGGGTGATGGCCTCATAGAAAAGATTCTCGCCACATCCAGATGCCAGGTTCTCACTATTCACCCCAAATACAATCCCGGCTTCGGGGGACTAGCCCCGGAGCCCATTGAGGAGAATCTACAAGATCTGAAAATCAAGGTCAAAGAGGAAAAAGCGGATCTGGGGCTGGCTACCGATGGGGATGCTGATAGGGCAGGAGTGGTGAACGATAAGGGAGAGTACCTCACTCCCCATCAAGTTTTCTCCCTCCTCCTTCTATATCTAGTAGAGGAAAGAGGTCTGAGGGGAGGAGTGGCTAAGACCGTATCTCTGGGATATCAGCCGGAAAGAATAGCGGAAGATTTTGGTCTTTCTCTGTACGAGGTTCCGGTGGGATTTAAATATGTGTGTGATAAGATGTTGGAAAAGGATATTCTCTTTGGAGGGGAGGAGAGTGGCGGATATGGTTACCGAGGGCATCTCATGGAAAGGGACGGTATCCTTTCCTGTCTCCTTTTTGTAGAGATGCTCACCCGTTTGCAAAAGCCCCTTTCCCGGATCCTTAAGGAAATGGAAGCCAGATTTGGAGCTTCTTTCTTTAAGAGAGTGGATTTTGAGAAGTCAGTGGTAGATAAGGAAAAGATGATAAAGGCTCTCTCTTTATCTTCCCTTTCTTCCCTGGGAGGGGTGCCAGTGAGAGAGGTGAAAACCCTGGATGGGATAAAATTCGTTATGGATGATGGAAGCTGGCTTCTCATCCGCCCCTCGGGCACAGAGCCCAAGGTAAGGGTTTATGCTGAGGCACCAGGTAAGGCGGAGCTCAAGAGAATCATGGATCAGGGAGTGAAGATGGCTCAGGGGGCCATTTGAAGCTTCGAAATTTTCCAAGATCATGTATGAAGACCTAATAATCGCCGGTTTTGGAGGGCAGGGAATCATCTTCGCTGGAAAACTCTTATCCTATGCGGGACTAAGAGAAGGTAAGGAGGTGAGCTATTTTCCCTCCTATGGAGCGGAGATGCGCGGGGGCACCGCCAATTGTATGGTCGTCGTTTCTGACAGTTCTATTTTTTCTCCCATTATCTCTAATCCTAAGAATGCTATTATGATGAGCTATCCCTCCTATTCGAAGTTTTTTCCCAGAATTAGTTCAGGAGGAAGGGGTGTTATTAACTCATCTTTGGTCTCTGACAACCTGGCCCGGGAGGATGTAGAGATTATTAGGATCCCGGCCAATGAAATTGCTGAAGAGATAGGCAGCCCGCGCATAGCCAACATGGTGATTTTGGGAGCCTGGATCAAAAAATCAGGGATAGTGTCTGTTGAGAGCCTGGTTCTCTCTCTTGGGCAGGTCATCTCTAAATCCAGGAGGGATCTTTTATCTTTGAATGAAGAGGCCTTAAGGAGGGGGTCTCATTTTGTCTCATCGTCTGGCTAGCTCCTTTTTAGATTATCTTCAGGTAGAAAGGGGACTTTCTCCTCACACCATAGGAGCTTATAGAAGGGATCTTTCTCAGTTCTTCTCCTGGATTCAGGACGATGTTCTCAAGATAGACTCTGCTCAAATTGGCAGATTCATAAGAACCCTGCGAGAAAAAGGGTATGAACCCTCTTCTATTACTCGGAAACTCTCTACGGTAAGAATGTTTTACAAATTTCTCCATCTGGAGGGTAAGGTTAAGAGCTCTCCTCTGGAGGGAATAAGCTCTCCGCGCCTCGGAAGAAAACTACCTGCCTATCTTTCCGAGAAGGAAATGAGCGATCTTTTGAGTGCCCCGCCCACCGAGAGTCTTTTGGGCTTACGGGATAAGGCTATCCTGGAAGTTTTATATGGGGGAGGCCTCCGGATCTCGGAGGTGGTTAATCTTGACATTAGCGATCTTAACCTGAGGGGAGGCTGGGTCCGGGTAATGGGTAAAGGGGCCAAAGAGCGTATTGTTCCCCTGGGAAGAGTTGCCTGCCAGTGGGTCAGAACTTATTTGAGGGAAAGAGGGGAGGAACCGAAAAGTTCGGTAGCCTTGTTCTTCAATAGATATGGGAGGAGGCTTTCCCGGCAGGCCTGCTGGAAAATTACTAAGAAATGGGCTAAAGATGCAGGGATAAACAAACCCATCTTTCCCCATACTCTCAGGCACTCCTTTGCCACTCATCTCTTATCCAGAGATGCTGATCTTCGTTTCATTCAGGAGATGTTAGGTCATGCCAATATTTCTAGCACCCAGATCTATACTCATGTAACGAGTGAGCGCTTAAGACGCGTTTATAAAAAATATCATCCGCGGGCCTGAAAAGACGGATGCAAAGAGGAAACAAGCTCTTGAAAGTAATTACTACCCATCCGGGCATGGATTTTGATGCTCTAGCCTCTTTGGTGGCGGCTAAGAAACTTTATCCTGAGGCTAAGATATGTCTTCCCACCCCCATTTCCAGCGAGGTTAAGCAGTTTATGGCCATCTACGGAAAGATCATTACCCATTTGCCGGCCGAGGAGATTGAACTGGCCAAGGTAACTCAGCTCATTTTGGTGGATACTCGGTGGATCAACCGCATAGGTCCTTTCCGTGAGCTTGTGGGAAAGGAGGGGATGAAGGTTCACATCTATGATCATCATCCACCCCATCCTAATGATATCCGTGGGGATGGAGGACTCTGCCAGGAGGCGGGAGCAACCACCAGTATCCTCACACGGATTCTCAGAGAGAGAAAAATTCCTATCACTCCCATCGAGGCAACCCTCCTTATTTTAGGTATTTATGAGGACACGGGTTCGTTGAGTTTTGCCTCTACCACTCCTCTGGATCTGGAGGCAGCGGGTTTCTTACTTTCTCAAGGGGCAAGCCTCGAGCTCATCTCCAGTTTCTTGAATAGATCCCTGACAGAAAGACAAATGGCTCTTTTCAACGACTTCATAGAGAGAGCTAAGATACGAATCATCAACGGAGTAGAGGTGTTCATCATTGTTACCGAGGTGGATGAATTCGTGGGGGGTCTTTCCCTTCCTCTTCATAAGTTCATTGATCTTAAGAACCTGGAGGTTGTCTTTGCTCTAATTAAAGCTAAGGAGAGAATTTATGTTGTTGCTCGGAGTCGAACTTTATCCGTCAATGTCAGTGAAGTCCTTTCCCCTCTAGGAGGTGGAGGTCATAATTTCGCTGCCTCTGCTTTGATCAAGGAGCAAGACATCAAAGAGGTGGAGGAGAGGCTCCATGATCTTCTCAAAGAAAAGATAAGACCCCGACAGACGGTGAGGGATGTTATGAGCTTTCCGGTAAGATTTGCCTCTCCCCGGACTTCCCTCAAAGAAGCTGAAGATTTAATGACAAAATACGGGATATCTACTCTTCCCGTGCTGGAGGAAGGAAGGGTGGTGGGAATTGTCTCCCGGGAGAAAGTAGACCATGTTATGGCTCACAATTCCGGTAAGGCTCCTCTGAAGAGTTACCTCTCTCCTAAAGTGTTTACTGTTTCTCCTCAGCTCTCCCTGAAGAAAGCTCAGGAAATTATGATGGATGAGGAAACCAGGACGTTGCTGGTTCTGGATAATGAAGAACTGGTGGGGATCCTCAGCGGACCAGATCTTCTGCAGGCCTTTCATAAGGACGCTCAGGGTTTCAGGCATTCTGAATCCAGCTTCTCTGAAAGGGAGTTCCCTGGGTCCCGAGAGCCTCAGTTTTCCTTTGTTGATCTCCCAGGAGACAAAGTTTGCCCGAGAGGAACCTCTGGGGGAAAAGGACAGGTAGTGAGGGACCTTCTGGAGAAGAAGATCCCTGAGAGAATCCGAAAAGTATTAGAGCAAGGGGGCAGGATAGCGCAAAGAATGGGCTTCAGGGCTTTTATCGTGGGCGGATTCGTACGAGATCTTTTGATGGGAATAGAAAACCTGGATGTGGACCTGGTCATCGAAGGTGACGGCATTGAGTTTGCTACAGAGCTCGCCAGACAGCTCAAGGGAGAGCTCAAGAGGCATCGAGGATTTGGTACCGCTACTATCGTCCTTCCCCATGGTTTTAAACTCGACGTGGCCACTTCCCGCAGCGAATTCTATCCCTCTCCTGCAGCTTTGCCTCAGGTAAAACCCGCCCCTCTCACGGAGGATCTGGCCCGTCGAGACTTCACTGTTAATACTATGGCTATCAATATTAACCCTTCGAGTTTTGGCCTCCTGATCGATTTTTTCGGCGGACAGGAAGATATCAGGCGAAAAAAGGTCAGGGTCCTACATCCTCGCAGCTTCATTGAGGACCCTACCAGGATTTTTCGGGCCATAAGATTCGAGCAAAGGTATAGCTTCCAGATAGGTGAAGAGACTGAGAAGTTGATTCAGGATGTCCTGGAAAGGGGGATCTTCCATCGGCTGAGTCGAGAAAGAATTCGCGAGGAGCTCATTCAAATCCTGAAGGAAGATGAACCGGAGAAAACCATCCGCAGACTCCAGGATTTTGGTATTCTTAAGGCTGTTTATCCTAAGATCGAGCTCACCCCGGAAAAGGAAAAGGAATTGAACTATCTGGTGGATGTCTTCGCTCACTTTGAAGTTATCTCCAAGGAGAAATCAAAGAGGTGGCTAATTAGACTCCTCCTTCTCCTGGAGGGTTTAGACGAGGAGGAAGTGAGGGATTTCTGTCGGCGATATAAATTTACCCGTGAGAATCAAAATGCCATTATCAGCGGGAGGCTCGAGGCCGAAAAACTAATAAAATCCCTGGGGAGTCGTGAACCTATTAAGTGTAGTTTCATCCACTCCCTTCTCAAATGTGTCCCTCAGGAGGCTCTGCTGTTCACTATGGCTAAGGCTAAGGAAAAGTTGGTAAAAAAGCGAATACTTCTGTATCTGACCCGCCTTAAAAATGTAGAAATAGAGGTGGATGGGAAGGATCTCAAGAGCATGGGATACAGGCCATCTCCCCGATTTAGCCAGATTCTGGAGGATGTGAGAAGAGCAAGATTAGATGGACTGGTAAAGAATAAAAAGGAAGAAATTAACTATATCAAGGAAAAATTTCCCCCCGAGGAGAAAAAATGAGGATCATTGTGCTACTATTTTCCCTTGTTGTGCTTCTCTTTTCCATAATCATACACGAGTGTGCCCATGGGTTGGCTGCTGAGCGGCGAGGAGACCCCACAGCCAGAATGGAGGGGAGGATTACCCTTAATCCTATTCCCCATCTTGATCCTATTGGATCCATCCTTTTGCCGGGGATAATGATTCTTATGAGTCTTTTTGGGGCTCCTCTCTTTATTTTTGGATGGGCGAAGCCGGTCCCTATTAATCCCTATAATCTCAATGATCCCAAGAGGGATATGATGTGGGTGGGCTTAGCTGGTTGCGCAGCTAATTTCGGAATTGCTCTGATGCTCTCTCTTTTGGCCCGGATTCTTATAACCGGTCCTATCTCTCTGGCCGCAGTGGTTCTTTTCTACGGTGTGAGCATCAATTTGATACTGGCCTTTTTCAACCTTCTACCCATTCCACCTCTGGATGGCTCTAAGATTCTAACGGGAATCCTACCCGAGCATTATGCCTATATATTTAGCCGGATCGAGCCTTTCGGCTTTATAATCCTGTTTATTCTTCTTTTGGGGGGAATGTTGAATTTTCTCTTCGTTGCCGTGGCACGGTTGGCAGCTCTTTTAACGGGAATGCCTTTCTATTTCTAGATCTACTCCCGCCTCTCCTTCCATGATTTCTCCCACTATGCGGGCCTTCTCTCCTTGGGAGGTGAGAGCTTTGAGGATGGAATTCGCCTCCTGGGTAGAGATTATTAGAATTATTCCTATTCCCATATTGAATACTTTAAACATCTCCTCCTCTTCTATATCTCCCGTTTCCTGGATAAGGGTAAAGATGGGATGGATCACCCAGCTCCCCTTGTACAGATGAGCTCGACAGCCCAAGGGGAGGATACGGGGAATGTTCCTCACCATTCCTCCCCCTGTAATATGAGCAATTCCTTTAATGGGGAAGTCTTTGAGTACGTCCAGAATGTGGTGAGTGTAGATACGGGTGGGTTCTAGAAGTTCCTCTTCCAGGCTTCGTCCCAGATTCTGAATGAGTTCGGTTAGGGAACCTCTTCCTCTTTCAAAAAGTACCTTTCTCACCAGGGAGAAACCATTGCTGTGGAGTCCGGAAGAGGGAAGTCCCACGATTTTGTCCCCTACCCGGATTTTAGAGGAATCTATGAGGTTTCTCTTTTCCACTATTCCTACAGCGAAACCGGCCAGATCATACTCCTCTTCTCCGTAAAATGAGGGCATCTCCGCCGTCTCTCCTCCCATGAGGACGCACCCAGCCCGCCGGCATCCCTCTTCTATCCCCAGAATAATCTGTTGGCCAATTTTAAAGCTAAGCTTTCCAGTGGATAGACAATCCAGGAAAAACAGGGGTCTGGCCCTCTGAGTAAGGAGATCATTGATGCACATAGCTACCAGATCTATCCCCACTGTGGTGTGCTTTCGAAACTTTTGGGCGATTTTGAGTTTAGTCCCTACGCCATCGCTGGTGGCCACCAGAACAGGATCCTGATATTTTGATTTATCGAGAGAATATAGGCTGGCCGAGGCACCTATCCGGGAGATAACCTCGGGAATGTGAAGGGAGGCCATTTTTTGCCCTATCCATCTGGCAAATTTCTCTCCCCTTTTAACATCTACCCCCGCCTTTTTATAGGTGATTCTTTCCTCTTTCATCAGAATTTCTTGAAGAAATTAACTTTATATCTTAGCAGTCTTTTTGACCTCAAAGATGTACCTGGTCTGGGGACGGACCTTCAGGGGATATTTCCCGGAAAAGCAGGCCGTACAATAGTCCTGCGGTCTGGTCACGCAGCTCAAAAGACCCTCTAAACTAAGATACCCCAGGCTGTTTGCCCCAATGGTTATCCTTATTTCCTCCACGCTGCGAGAAGAAGCAATCAGCTCTTTCTGCACCGGAGTGTCAATGCCAAAAAAGCAAGGATAACGGATGGGAGGAGATGAAATACGAAAATGAACCTCCTTTGCTCCTCCTTCCCGAAGGATACGAATTATCTTTTTGCAGGTAGTCCCCCTGACAATAGAGTCATCTACCAGAACCACTCTTTTTCCTTGAAGGGCATCTCTAATGGGGTTAAGCTTGATTTTGACCTCCATATCGCGGGCGAACTGAGCCGGCTGGATGAAAGTTCTGCCAATATAGTGATTTCGGGTGAGCCCCATTCCCCAAGGAATTCCGCTCTGCCGGGCATAACCCAGGGAAGCCACCATTCCCGAGTCAGGAACACAAATGGTCAGATCCGCGTCGGCGGGATGTTCCTGAGCCAGTCTTCTTCCCAGTCTCTCCCTTACCTGGTGAACCGCCTCCCCAAAGACGATGCTGTCCGGTCGAGCAAAATAGATATGTTCGAAGATACACTGAGCTAATTTAGCCGGGGGAGCGATCCGGAAAGATTTGAGTCCTTTCTCATTAATGGCCAGCATTTCCCCCGCTTTGACCTCCCTGAGGTATTTTGCCCCCAGAAGATCCAGAGCACAGGTCTCTGAGGCTAAAAGATAGCTTTCCTTGAGTTTGCCTATCACCAGAGGTCGAAAGCCATGAGGATCTCTTGCTCCAATGACTTCATGGTTAGTGAGAAGGAGCAAGGAATAAGCACCCCTCAGTCGCCTCAAGGTCTTGAGAAGCGCCTGTCTTTTTCCCTGAGTCCGGCTGAGTTTCCTCAGAAGATGGACGATAACCTCGGTATCCATGGTAGATTGGAAAATGAAGCCCTGAGACTCCAGGTCCTCTCTCAGTTCCCGCGCGTTGATGAGGGTACCGTTGTGGGAGAGGGCTATTCCTTCACCGAAGAAGCTGATGAGCAAAGGTTGGATATTAGCCGCAGAGGGCGAACCTGTGGTGGAATAACGATTGTGTCCAATGGCCAGCCGTCCGGGTAAAGACTTGACAATTTCTTCGTTGAAAACTTTCTCTACCAGACCCAGACCTCGATGGATAGCTAGACCAAATCCATCTGAGACCACAATGCCTGCGCTTTCCTGCCCCCGGTGCTGGAGGGCAAAAAGCCCCAGGTAGGTGAGTTTAGCGGCCTGAGGATGGTCATATATTCCAAAAATACCACATTCCTCATGCAAAGGAAAAACCTCCTTAGCCCCCCTATTTTATTAATTTACGTCCTTCTGTCAACTTCTTACTTTTTCCCTCCCTCAGCTCCCTATCGCCTTTAAGGCCAAAGCTGGCCCTTTTTCATACTTCTCTTTACATAATTGACAGGAAGGACAAAACCTTTTATTTTAAAGCATCAGAATTTCAAAGAAATTTCCATCTGGCAGGGAGGTATTTTTAGATGAGGCTCTCTTTCAAACACCTGAGGAAGATGGTGGACTTCCCATACTCTGCTAAGACGCTGGCCGAACGATTGACCAATCTTGGTCTGGAGGTAAGGAAGATAGAGTCCTTCGGCAGATTAGAGAAAGTGATAGTGGGAAAAATCCTGACTATTCAGCCTCATCCTCGAGCTGATCGCGTTAACATAGTTAGAGTAGATATTGGGGAAAGGATTCTTTCCCTGATCTCTGGGGCATCAAACATAAAGGAAGGGCTGATGGTTCCAGTGGCTCTGAAGGGAGCCAGACTTCCTGGAGGGATGAGGGTAAAGAAGATCCAGGTGCGAGGAGTTGAATCGGTGGGAATGCTTTGTTCAGAAGAAGAGCTGGGTCTGGGGGAGGATCGATCGGGTATTATGATTCTTCCTCCAGACTCCCCCCTCGGCCAGAATTTATCCCAGGCTCTTGATCTGGAAGATGTGATCCTGGATCTTGAGGTTACCCCCAACCGGGGAGACTGTCTCTCCGTTATAGGAATATCCCGGGAAATAGCTACTCTCACCTCATACCATCTGCGAGTTCCCCCATCCTTCCTTAGAAAAGGCAAGATGGGTCCAGCTCATCTTATGAATATTCAAATTCAGGATCCGGATCTTTGTCCTTATTACAGTGCCCGCCTGATAAGGAATGTGAAGGTGGAGTCTTCTCCTCTATGGCTTTGGCGATATATCCTCATCTCCGGAGGAAAACCTATCAACAATATAGTGGATATTACCAATTATATACTCTGGGAGATGGGTCAACCTCTTCATGCCTTCGATTATTCAGTCCTCAAGGAGAGAAAAATCATAGTCCGGCGAGCAAAGAAAAAAGAGATTCTAATTACCCTGGATGGGGTAAAAAGAGAGCTGAGCGAGGATATGCTGGTTATTGCCGATTCCACCAGCGCAGTGGCCGTGGCCGGGATCATGGGAGGAGAGAATACCCAGGTGCAGAGCTACACCCAGGATGTTCTCCTTGAGGCAGCTTATTTTAATCCGGTCTCCATTCGACGAACCTCCCGCCGCCTGGGGTTAGCTACAGAGGCATCTTCCCGATTTGAGAAAGGGGTGGATCCTCTTATGGTAAGAAAGGCTCTGGATAGAGCCTCTCTTCTCATCCAGGAGATTGCGGGAGGAAAGATGGAACAGGGCCTCTGGGAGGAAGGGAAGGTTCCCTGGAGAAAGAGGGAGATTTCCTTCCGTCCTTCTCGGGCTCGGCGTATTCTTGGCAATAGAATAACATCTCCTCAAATGAAGAAAATTCTCACCAGGCTCACTTTCGGGGTGGAAGGAGGGAGAATCTGGAAAGTCTGGATTCCTTCTTTCCGCAGTGATATTAGGCGGGAAATCGACCTCATTGAAGAAGTTGCCAGAGTCTATGGCTATGGCCGAATAGGTGCGGAGCTTCCTCCCCTGGGGGATGGGGAGCCTCCTGAGGATCAGGAGGAGAGAATTAGGGGAAAGATTCGCCAGATCCTGAAAGGACTGGGCTTTTTTGAAGTGATAGGGGTATCCTTTAGCAGCGAGGATATCTTTAAAAAGGCCCATCTTCCCCTGAAGATGGGAATAAGGGTGAGAAATCCTCTTTCCAGCCAACAGGAAATACTATCTTCCCATCTTTTTCCGCATTTGCTGGAAATTGCCTCCTACAATCTCAATCAGGGAGAAAGCCACCTCAGGATCTTTGAGCTGGATGACGTTTTTCAAAAAGTGCCTAATCTTAAGGAAAAACTTACCCTGGGTGGCCTCATTCTGGAATCTAATTTTGACTTTCTTTCTTTGAAAGGAATAGCACAGACCCTACTGGAGGGACTCAATATTGAAGGAGTAGAATTCATCTCCTGCTCCTGCCCCTATTTTTCCTTCAAGGAAAGAGTCCTGATAAAAAAAGAGGGACTGATTATGGCCAGGCTGGGTCGGCTCAGCCGGGATCTAGCCGACGGCTTTGAGGTTCCCTCCTCCATCTACCTCTTTGAATTTGAAGTAAATAGTTTATGTTCTCAGTCCCGTCCCGTTCAAAGATTTAGACCATTGCCTAGATTTCCTGCTCTGGAGCGAGATCTTTCCCTGGTAGTCAAGGAGGAAATTCCCGCCCAGAAGGTTAGAGATTGCATTATTGAGAGTGCAGGAAAATGGCTGGAAGAAGTGAAACTCTTTGATCTGTATCGAGGAGGCTCCATTCCTGCCGGCTACAAAAGCCTTGCCTATTCTTTAACTTTTCGCTCTCCTCGTCGAACTCTTACCGATAATGAGGTGGATAGGGTTCAGCAAAGAATTATTCATTCGCTAAAAAAGCTAGGAGTCTCTCTGCGCCAGGAATGAAGACTCCCTTTTGCTGAAATTACTCTATAAGCCTATCTTTAAGAAGCTTTCCTAGTGAGTTGATAGTGAGGGGTGGCTTTGTTATAATAGAATCAGAAATCTGCCTCGATCAAGACCTGAAGGTAAATCGAGAGGGGGCTTGACAGGAGGAAAAGTTAGTATATAATATCTATTGCTCTTTGAAAATAAGGTAGAGTAGGTAGCTCCAAGATCTGTCAATAAAGTTTCTGGAGAGTTTGATCTTGGCTCAGAATGAACGCTAGTGGCGTGTTTTATACATGCAAGTCGAGCGGAGATTAGCCTGCGGTCGAAGGAGATTTGTCCGTAGTCTCTACGGATGATAATCTTTTGGCTAAAGGCTACTCTTAGCGGCGAACGGGTGAGTAACGCGTGGATAATCTACCCCTGAGGGAGGAATAACATTCTGAAAGGGATGCTAATGCCGCATAATGTTATTCTACCTCGGTAGTATAACCAAAGTTAGAATCTTTGATTCTTTCGCTCAGGGATGAGTCCGCGTCCCATTAGCTAGTTGGTGAGGTAAGGGCTCACCAAGGCGACGATGGGTAGCCGGCCTGAGAGGGTGTCCGGCCACACTGGGACTGAGACACGGCCCAGACTCCTACGGGAGGCAGCAGTAGGGAATCTTCCGCAATGGGCGAAAGCCTGACGGAGCGACGCCACGTGAACGATGAAGGCCTTCGGGTCGTAAAGTTCTGTCAGAGGGGACGATGGTTAATCCTTGGATTGACTGACGGTACCCTCAGAGGAAGCTCCGGCCAACTACGTGCCAGCAGCCGCGGTAATACGTAGGGAGCAAGCGTTATTCGGATTTACTGGGCGTAAAGAGTGCGTAGGCGGTCAGGTAAGTCAGAGGTGAAATCTCTGCTCTTAAGGCAGAAACTGCCTTTGATACTGCTTGACTCGAGGACAGGAGAGGGAAGTGGAACTCTGGAAGTAGCGGTGAAATGCGTAGATATCCAGGGGAACGCCAGTGGCGAAAGCGGCTTCCTAGCCTGTCTCTGACGCTGAGGCACGAAAGCTAGGGTAGCGATCGGGATTAGAGACCCCGGTAGTCCTAGCCGTAAACGATGGGTACTAAGTGTGGGGGGAGCATTACTCCCCGTGCTGAAGCTAACGTGTTAAGTACCCCGCCTGGGGAGTACGGTCGCAAGGCTGAAACTCAAAAGAATTGACGGGGGGCTGAACAAGCAGTGGAGCACGTGGTTTAATTCGACGCAAAACGAAGAACCTTACCAGGGCTTGACATGCTAGTAGTAGTGACCTGAAAGGGAAGCGATCCAGGCTTCGGCCTGGAAGCTAGCACAGGTGGTGCATGGCTGTCGTCAGCTCGTGCCGTGAGGTGTTGGGTTAAGTCCCTTAACGAGCGCAACCCTTGCTTCTAGTTGCCATCGGATAATGCCGGGCACTCTAGAGGGACCGCCGCCAGAAAGCGGAGGAAGGTGGGGATGACGTCAAGTCATCACGCCCCTTATGTCCTGGGCTACACACGTGCTACAATGGCCATGACAGAGAGAAGCAAGGGAGCGATCCTGAGCGAATCTCCAAAAGTGGTCCCAGTCCGGATTGCAGGCTGCAATTCGCCTGCATGAAGCTGGAATTGCTAGTAATCGCGGATCAGCTATGCCGCGGTGAATACGTTCTCAGCCCTTGTACACACCGCCCGTCACACCACCTGAGTTGGTTGCACCCGAAGATACCCGACCAACCGGCTTGCCGGAGGAAGAGTGTCCAAGGTGTATCTGGCAAGGGGGATGAAGTCGTAACAAGGCAGCCGTACCGGAAGGTGCGGCTGGATCACCTCCTTTCAAGGGATTAAAGAGCACTGAAGAGAATCCAGGCTGCCTGCTCTACCTTCACCTTTTTTTACTGGAATATCTTGCCAGCAATTTTTCCTGAAAAGTTGCTGGGCTCATAGCTCAACCGGTTAGAGCGCTGTCCTGATAAGGCAGAGGTTCCTGGTTCAAGTCCAGGTGAGCCCACCATGTGGGCTCTTTCCTGGACAGCCGGAGCAAGGAGAACTGGGAGCGATGCTTGAGCTTTGGATTCCGGCTAATTTAGGGAAAAAGAGACGGGGATGTAGCTCAGGTGGGAGAGCGCCGCTCTTGCAAGGCGGAGGCCGGCAGTTCGAATCTGCTCATCTCCACCAGGAAAAGTAGCCGGTTGGTAGTAGACTTGCTCTTTGACAACTGCATAGGGAAAGGTTATTCACTGTCAAAATACTAAGGGAGTAAGATGGATACCTTGGTACTGGGAGGCGATGAAGGACGTGGTAGGCTGCGATAAGCCTTGGGGAGTCGTCAAACAGACTATGATCCAGGGATTTCCGAATGGGGTAACCCAGTGCGGGTAATGCTGCACTACTCACATCTGAATCCATAGGATGTGAGAGCGAACCAGGGGAACTGAAACATCTAAGTACCCTGAGGAAGAGAAAGCAATCGCGATTCCCTCAGTAGCGGCGAGCGAAAGGGGAAGAGCCTAAACCGGATGAGTGCCAAGTCTGTGGGCATTGCTCATCCGGGGTTGGAGGTTTGGTGAGGGCCAAGCCACAGCGAGGCGGAAAGAGTTTGTTTCCTAGAGGAATAGTTCTGGAAAGGCTGACCAGAGAAGGTAATAGTCCTGTACTCGAAAGGGAACAGATTTTTTCTTCGCCAGACCTGAGTACCATCGGACACGGGAAATCCGGTGGGAACCCGGGAGGATCACCTCCTAAGGCTAAATACTACCCAGTGACCGATAGTGGACAAGTACCGTGAGGGAAAGGTGAAAAGAACCCCGGGAGGGGAGTGAAATAGAACTTGAAATCTTACTCTTACAAGCAGTGGGAGCACCGTAAGGTGTGACCGCGTACCTTTTGTATAATGGGCCGGTGAGTTACTTGGAGTGGCAAGGTTAAGGAACTAAGTTCCGGAGCCGCAGCGAAAGCGAGTCCTAACTGGGCGAAGAGTCACTTTAAGTAGACCCGAAACCGGGTGATCTACCCATGGCCAGGGTGAAGTGCACCTAACCGTGCATGGAGGCCCGAACACACTGACGTTGAAAAGTCAGGTGATGAGCTGTGGGTAGGGGTGAAAGACTAATCAAACCCGGAAATAGCTGGTTCTCCCCGAAATAGCTTTAGGGCTAGCCTTGTGTTTGGGTAGCGGGGGTAGAGCACTGAATGATGTTGGAGTCTTCGGACTCCAACAATCAATCAAACTCCGAATACCGCTATGTCCGAATCACAGGAGTCAGACTGCGGGGGATAAGCTCCGTAGTCAAAAGGGAAACAGCCCAGACCGCCAGCTAAGGTCTCTAAATGCAGACTAAGTGGGAAAGGAAGTAGGATTACTTAGATAGCCAGGAGGTTGGCTCAGAGGCAGCCATCCTTTAAAGAGTGCGTAACAGCTCACTGGGTTAGTGATCTTGCACCGAAAATGTAACGAGGCTCAAGTCTGCTGCCGAAGCTGCGGGATCAGGAAGGATAAAGCCGCAGTCTGACCTGAAATCTTCAGGCTTGCCTGAAGACCGAAGGTCAACTGGTGAGGGCTTTGTCAAAGCTTCCTGATCGGTAGGGGAGCATTCCACGTTAGGTCGAAGGGGAACCGAGAGGTACCTGGACGAAGTGGAAGAGATGATGCCGGCATGAGTAACGAGACAAGGATGAGTAACCCTTGCGCCGAAAGCCTAAGGTTTCCTGGGGAAGGCTAATCCGCCCAGGGTAAGTCGGTCCTAAGCCGAGGCGAAAAGCGTAGGCGATGGACAGCCGGGCAGAAAATTCCGGCACCACCCGGATGGTGTTAAGTGATGGGGTGACGCAGAAGGATAGGCCAGCCTGGTGTTGAATTACCAGGCCCAAACGGCAAGGGAAGTCTTCCAGGCAAATCCGGAAGACTCTTCATCCCGAGCCGCGATGGGGGTTTCCCGTTTTAAGGGACAAAGTGGTCGAGTTCATCTGCCAAGAAAAGCCTCTAAGCGATACATCCAGGTGACCGTACCGCAAACTGACACAGGCAGGCTGGCATACACGTGCCAAGGCGCTCGAGAGAACCCTCGTTAAGGAACTCGGCAAATTAGCCCCGTAACTTCGGGATAAGGGGTGCCTCGTTAGCGTTGTAGGAGATCGCTTGCGATCTCTGAAGCGCGAGGAGGCCGCAGCGAATAGGCCCAGGCGACTGTTTACTAAAAACATAGGTCTCTGCTAACTCGAAAGAGGATGTATAGGGACTGAAGTCTGATCAGTGCTGGAAGGTTAAGGAGCGGGGTGCAAGC
>JAUVZN010000031.1 GCA_030602545.1 Candidatus Aerophobota bacterium | reverse complement strand
GGGCAGGCATGCATCAGAGGAATGAGAATTCCGGTATCTTTAGTTGTAAATCTTGTTGCTAATGAAATGACAATAGATGAAATAATCAAAGAATATCCTGACCTTGAGCGAGAAGATATCAAAGAAGCTTTACAATACGCCTCCTGGTTAACTAGAGAAGAATTACATCCGGCAGTGAGATAGAAAATGAAATTCCTTGCTGATATGGGTATCTCCCAATCTTCAGTTAATTGGCTAAGGCAGATACCAGACGGATACAGGACTCCTCATTGGGAAAGATCCTCACCACTCGGGTTCTCCTTCTAATCTCCTTATTGAATCTTTCCAGAGAATTGGTAGTCCTGATCTTTTTTCTGTGAGAAGAGGGAAAGTGAAAACAAGAAAGGATTTCTTCAACTTCTTCCTCTAATCTTCGGCTAAATTCTGGATAGGTATCCTTATACTTTTCTACGAGCTCCCTCACTCTCAAGTTAGCAAAGTATAAATCCGGGCTATCAAAGATACTTCTAATCTCGGCGGCGATTTCTTTCCTTCTCTTTTTAGGCACAAGGTCTAAAAGATTATGGAGGAAATGAAACTGGCACCTTTGCCACTGGACTCCTTGAAAGTATCTGTCCAGTGCAGAGCGAAGCCCTTCGTGATCATCTGATACCACCAAGAGTACTCCTTTGAGTCCCCTTTTCCTAAGATCCCGGAATGCCCTGGACCAGGATTCTTCTGTTTCAGTATTAGCCAGGTCCACAGCAAGGATTTCCCGGTAGCCCTCTTCATCTACTCCGAGAATAATAAGTACCCCCTGGCTGACTACTTTTCCCTGTTTTCTTACCTTTTCATACCGAGCATCAATGATAAGGTAAGGATACTTCTTTTCCAAGGAACGATTCCTCCAGAGTGCGATTTCCTCGTCCAACTCTTTAGAAAGATCAGAAACTTGAGACTTGGAAAAGTTTATTCCACAGAGTTTCTCAGTAATATCGGCTACTTTGCGAGTGGAGACTCCATTAAGGTACATCTCCATTAAAGATACCACTAGAGCCTTCTCACTTCTCTGGTATCTTCTAAATAGTTCTGTCTGGAACTCCCCTTCTCTATCCTGAGGAACAAGAAGTTCTAATTTTCCTACTCGAGTCTTTAGTCTTCTGGGTTTATATCCATTACGATAGCCGCGTCTTTTCTCTGTCCGCTGGTAGGCTCTAGCCTGAAGGTGATGGGTTATTTCTTCCTCGAGGAGTCTTTGACAAAATGTCTCTATTATCCCCTTTAGAAAGTTCTTGTCATCCAGGAGAGAGACTTGCAATTCGTCCAGTTCTCTGTTCTTTTTCTTGGCCATCACATCTTCCTTCACGATAAGGGTTGTGGTTATTTTTTCCTTATCTTGGAGGAATAATGGCCTTTTTGTCAAGGTCATTCAATTTTACAGAAATTATAGGACTTAATCTCTTATCACCCAGTCGATCGTTCTTATGATTCAGAAATCAATAGAATGGAAGAGTTTCCCAAGCTTAAGCGACACCTTTGGCTGGAGAAGCTCTGGGCAAGAGGACACTACGTTGGGACATCGGGAGACAAAGTTACTGTGTGTGATAAAATAAAAGGGGACCACCTGATCAAAAAATCCGCTATCCTGATAGAAATAAATCATCAGGTCCCGGGGGTAGGAGACGATCAAGGTGGAAGAAAAAGAGCGAATCAGAAAGGAATATTTCAAGAGACAAAAGAGCATTCGGGAGGTCGCCAGAGAGCTTCATCCCTTGTGGGTGGGGAGGGTGTTACTCTTAGGCGGTGGTTCTTGACAACAACCTTATATATCATATACTAATTATGTAAAATACTAAATTTGAATTATATGGGAAGGAAACCCAAAGGAGGGATAAGATGCCCACAATTAAAGTCCTGCGTAACGGCCAATTAACCTTGCCAGCGCGATTTAGAAAGATATTAGAACTCAAACAAGGAGATCTTTTAGATGCTGGGCTTGAGGAAGATAAGATTGTTTTAAAACCAGTAACTACTGTTGAGCGAAAAAGAATAAAGGAAAAAGCAAGAGGGAGATTCTTTAAGTTAGTAGATAAAACCTGGAAGAAAAATAAAGATACTGAGCCTAAAGAAGTGGAAAAGATAGTCAATGAGGCAGTGGAAGAAGTAAGGGAAGAGAAGACTGCCACAGGAACTAAAAAATAAACCCATGCTCAAAGTGGTTATCGACACCAATGTATTTGTTAGTGCTATCATCACAGAAAAAGGTAAACCATCTCGAATCCTCAAAGCTTGGCGGGAAAAGAAATTAGAAGTGATTATCTCTCCTGAAATTCTTAAGGAAATCGGGCAAATTATTTTCAAATCTAAAATTAAAAAGATCAGCTTTTGGACAGACAAAGAGGGATGCCAATTTATAAAAGATTTAGCTAAAATTTGTATTTTTACTTCTGGATCTCTCAAACTCAAAAAGGCAATCAAACATGCCCCGGATCGCAAATTTCTTGTTGCGGCTGTGGAAGGAAAAGCAGATTATATTGTAAGTGGGGACCGCCATCTTAGAGATTTAAAAATTTGTAAAGGTATAAAAATCGCCTCTGTAGCCGAATTTCCTCAAATTCTAGAGAATAAAAGGAAAAACTAAATAATATTTGAAAAAATATTTTGTGACTATATTGTGACTATAATCAGTACAAATTCATACAAATTCGGCTAAATTGCTACAAACATAAAAAAAGCTAGAAACTAGTCTAGGCTTAGAATTTGCTCATTTGGTGGCACTATCAGTATCACGACTATTCGGTTTTCTAAATTGTGTGTCGCGGGTTCGAGTCCTGCCAGGCGCGCCAGAAAAGTCTTTAGAATAAAGGGTTTCACCATCCACCTCTTTCGGTCACTTTGTTGATCTGCCCCTTTTGTGACCAAATTGTACCATCCTCCTGCACAAGACATCCAAAGCCAATTTCTTGTAGTCAGAGGTTCACTCCATAGCTTATTTCCATGTAGTGCAATCTGTGCACTGATTGACTTGATGGCGAATAACGGTATATTGATAAAGGAAGAGACTCAAAAGTCCACAAGGAAATGGAGGAGGTGAGAGGAATGACCGAAGAGAAATGTTGTCCGCAGCTGATTAAAGAGGATTGGGACAAAAAAGAGGTAGAATGGAAGGAAAAACCTTTCTATAAAACAAAATACCACAGTCTTTTCCACATTCCCATTAATTTTGGAGGAGTGGTAAGAAAAGCCATGGAGGAAATTACTTCCAGGGACCTGGATGAGGAGCCGGCAATGATGTTTTCCAAAGAAGAGTCAATGTTTTCTTCTACTCTCTTAATTTCTCTTAAGAGAGATGCCAAAGATTTAGAGACAGAAAGGCTCTCTGGAAAATATATATCAATGATCTTTGAGAATGGATACCGGCAAACGCCAAAGTGGACGAGGGAGGTTAAGGGATACATAGGAAAGCAGGGTAAAGTAGCAGGAGAGCTTCTCTTCTGGTATGTTACCTGTCCTAAATGTGCCAGGAAATACGGAAAGACTCAGACGGTGGTCTTTGTCAAGGTGGCCTAAATTATACTTTCTTTATTAGCTCAAGGGTGGAGAGAACTTTCCGGGCATACTCGAGCGCCTCACTTCTGCCTTTGACATCTCCTACTAACTGGGCTTGGTGAATCTTCTCCAGGAGGGAAGAAAGGTGGGGCCCCGGGTCAATGGCCAATTCCCTCATCAATTCTTCTCCTCCAATGAGGCGGGGGGGATGGAGGATAAGATCAACCTTATCGAAATATTCTTTCAAGAGCTCAAAGATGGAAGATCGACAAGCTTCTCCTCCAGAATTTAGCACCAAAAAGAGGAGGCATACCTCTACTGTCTCCTTCCTGGCCAGGATGAGAAATTGAGCCACAGAGTATGGGTCCTTCCATTTAGCTATCACTTTTTCCAGCCGGGGATATAGTTTTTCCATTCTCTCCAGCATCTTTACTTTCCTGACGCTTAGTTTTAGTCCCTGACCCAAAGAAGAAAGATGAGCCTTTCCCCCCTTGGGGGAGAATGTAAGGGCAGCGAGCTTCAAGAGCTCCCTTCGAGTTCCAGTTTCCTGGCTTCTCTCTTTTAAATGAACAGCAAGTTCACCTTTGATGTCTTTACCCATCGTCTCTTCCTGGGAAAGCAGTATCTCCAGTCTTCTCAGACTATCCAGATGCGGATCTTGCCCAAGAATATGTTTCAACAATAAGACTGCCGAAGGGTCTTCTAAATACTTGTACGATTCTGGATCTCTCAAAATGAGCAAGAGCTCCTCCTTTATCCTTTCCCTGGCTACTTTGTTGATTAGGCGAGATTTGGACCGGATGAGAGCAAAAATATCTTCTTCTATTTCAAATTTGAGCTCCACCGCCAATCGGAAAACTCGCAAAATGCGGAGAGGATCGTTATCAAAAGAGTTTTTTCTGAGGAGCCTGATCTTTTTATTGATAAGGTCTTCTAGACCTGTATCAGGGTCAATGAGGAAAAGAGGTGCCTCTCTGATGAAGTCCAGATTCAGGGCAAGGGCATTAATGGTGAAATCCCGCCGAAATAGATCTCCTCTTAGGTCACGAGACTTCTTCAAGCTAAAGTCAATCACTCCTTCCCCCGGGAGATGGAGTCTTCTCACCTCCGGACCCAGCTCAATAAGCTTTTTTTCCTGTTGGTAGGCAAGCTTTCTAGCAGTGGAAAAGTGGGAATCTTCCGTGATCAAGTCTAAATCTTTGCGCTCCTTACCTAAGAGAAGATCTCTGATACATCCTCCCACCAACCAGAGCTTTTCTTTCTTTTTCGATCTGACTAGTTCATTTAGATAGGGGTCGCGCTGGAGAATGTTCTTGAGGTGATTCCATTCAAGAGAACTGCCCAGTCCTCTCTCTTTGCGAATTTTGTCTAGAATGCCGTTGATAAACCTTCCCGAATCGGCTGTGCCATAGCGCTTAGCTATCTCAACTCCTTCATTGATGGTGACTATAGGGGGTATTTCCTCCAGAAGCAGCAGTTCGTAGGTGGCAAATCTCAAGATATTGCGATCTACTATAGTTATGCGTTCCAGACTCCAATTCTTGGCGTATTTTTTGATGAGAAAATCGATAGGGGAAAGGTATTGGGAGGTTCCGAGGACTAGCTTTTCCGTGAATTTTTTAACCTCGGGTTTGAATCGGTAGTGGGAGAGGGTAATCTCTAAAATCTTTCGGGAGGAGACTCCTTTCACTTCAGCCTCATAGAGAGTTTGGAGGGCAATTTCTCGTGCCTTTCGCCTATTTTTCATACGTTCGGACCCATATCACCTTGTTTTCAATCATATGTAAAATAGCATAACTCACCCTCTTGTCAACATCCGTCGTCCTGGAGTTTCCAGCTCTATCTCTCTTCTCTCCGCAATCCTCTCTTACTCTTGAAGGGGTGTTTTGCTTATCCTTCCCTGTGTTGACAATTGATATGATATTTATATAGTGCTCTTGGCGGTGAAGATGATGGCCAGGATAAGGAAAAGATCGAGAGCCTGATTAAACTCAAGGAATCTCCTAAATGCCTGACTGGCTTGTGCACCTGGGATTTGCCTATGTTATGGCACGTCTCATTAAACTAAGAGACCTCAAGCTATTTTTTTTAGGATCCCTTCTTCCCGATGTCTCCCGAGTAGCTCTTTACTTTGCTGATCTTGCTCACCTGGATCCTGTTAGTTCACATCTTTACTTTATGCCTTTCCACACCCCTTTTATGGCCGCTTTAGTTAGCTCGGTCATCTCTTTATTCAGTCAAAATTTCAAAAAATGCTTTTTCTTGATTTTTCTGGGGACTATTCTTCATCTTGCTTTGGATCTCACCCAGTATAGGATGGGAAACGGGGTACTCCTTTTCTACCCCTTTTCTTTTAGACAGTTCTACTTTAGCTTATTCTGGTCGGGTGATAATGTCTCCATTTTCCTGCGGGTATTGGCCATAGGAGTTTTAGTTATCTGTCTTCTAAAAAAGAGGCCGGTTAGGAGGCCTCTTTCTTTGAAGACCGCCAATCTAAAAATTGCTTTTCCTTTGATGGTGCTGATCCTGGTTATTCCTCTTTCCACCACTTCCTTGATGATGAAGAATAACGTAGACTACCTTGACTTTTTAGCACATCCTCAAAAATGGGAAGGGAAAAGAGTGGAGTTTTACAATGCTAAGGTTATCTCGACAAATCCGGTAATAGTCAAAGAAAAGGGAGTTATGTTTGAACTGGTTACCTCAGAAGAATTCAGAGAAGGTGACCGAATCTGCATTCAGGGCACATACAAGGAAGGGAGAATTATTCCGGTTTTTATCCATCGCTACCGAGGTCCCTCTAAATCAATGGTGTCTCTGGCAGGTCTTTTATTCTTTATCCTGGTATGGATTAACTTTCCGCAAAGGATAAGAGTTTGGGCTCATCTCCGGGGAAGCTTTCTTCAAGAGGAAAAATGAGCTCAGTAGAATGGGGGTCTTGACGAATATTTTACGATGTGCTATATTCAACCAATGAAAAGATGCTGATCCTGTAAAGCTGATTACAAGCGGTTTTTCCGCCCAGGGGTCAGTGGGATATAGATGAGAAAACGGTTAAAGGAGGTGAAGTAGAATGAACAAAGCCGAGTTAGTTGAGGAGGTAGCTGCGGAGATAGGTTTAACCAAAAAGGAAGTTAACAATGCAGTAGATGCTATGACTTCGGCAATTACAGACTCTCTGGCCAGAGGAGAAAAGGTTACCTTGGTAGGATTTGGTACCTTTCTGGTGCAAAAGAGAAAAGCTCGGCAAGGTGTAAATCCTCAGACTGGATCGAGGATAAGCATCCCGGCCAAAGATGTCCCCAAGTTCAAACCCGGAAGAAGCTTAAGGGAAGCAGTGGAGTAGTGAGAGTATTAATGAGATCAGGGGAGGCTGTAGCCTTCCTTGATCTCATATTTTTAGGAATAGCCCGAGCTCATTCTTATTTGCGGGAATGCAAATGATTAATTCCTACCAATTCGGGGTTATCATCGTAAATGGAAGACGATACACCTCGGATGTTATCATATACCCGGATAGGGTAGGTGATAACTGGTGGAGAAGGGAGGGTCACTCTCTTTTCCCCCAGGATCTTGAGGAAGTGGTGAGGGAGAAGCCCGAAATTGTAGTTATTGGGAGCGGAAACTCGGGATTGATGAAAGTTCCCCCATCAACTCGCCGCTGGATTGAGGGAAAAGGAATTAGGCTGAAGGTAGAGCCCACACAAGCTGCCTGCCAAATTTATAACCAGCTTCAAAAAACCCACAAAATCGTTGCTGCTCTTCATTTAACCTGTTAGAATGATCTAGTGCTCTTTAGGCTTAGTCCCCAGGTATTTCTTGAGGAATTGACGGGGAGAAGATGTCAAGCTATACTAGAGGCAAGGAGTTAGGTTTGCGAAAAGAATATACTACCAGGCTAAGAGTTCTCAGAAAGAGAGTGGACGATTTAAGGGGGTATCTTTGAAGCAGCTCAGGATAAGAGGAGGATAAAGGAACTAGAAGAAGAGATCTCTCAGGCTAATTTTTGGAAAAGAGGAGACAGGCCTCAACTTCTTAAGGAGCTATCCCGGCTTAAAGAGAAAAAAGAGAGTTGGGAAGGACTTATAAGGAGATACCGGGAAATTGTAGCTTTAGAGGAGCTTCTCAGAGAAGAAGAGGATCCAGAGCTGGAAGAGGAACTGGAGAAGAAACTCATTCTGCTGGATAAAGAGCTGGAAGAACTGGAGCTCCAGTCTTTGCTGAAGGGAAAGTATGATTCGAGCAATGCTATTCTCTCTGTTCATCCCGGGGCGGGTGGAACGGATTCCTGTGACTGGGCAGAAAGATTAGTTTTGATGTATTTGGGTTGGATAAATAAGAAAGGATACTCATCAAGGATAGTGGAGTGGATGGCAGGAGAAGAGGCGGGGATAAAAACGGCAACGCTGGTGGTGGAGGGAAAATTTGCTTACGGGTATCTCAAACAGGAGATAGGAATCCATAGGTTAGTGCGCATATCTCCCTTTGATGCGGCTTCTCGTCGTCACACCTCTTTTGCCGCTGTTGATGTCATCCCCGAGACCCAGGATTTGCAAGTCGAAATTAAGGAAAGCGATCTAAAGATCGATACCTTTCGGGCCAGTGGTCCAGGGGGGCAGCATGTCAATGTTACTGACTCAGCCGTCCGAATTACCCACCTTCCTACCGGAGTGATAGTGCAGTGTCAGGATCAGCGTTCTCAGTACAAGAATAAGGCCATGGCCTTGAGGATTCTCAAAGCCAGGCTGCATGATCTCTATGAGCTGGAGAAGGAGAAAGAGTTAAAAAAGAGGCATCAGGATAAAGCCCGTATAGAATGGGGAAGCCAGGTGCGCTCTTACATTCTTCATCCTTACACCCTGGTGAAAGACCATCGCAGTGCTCTTGAGAGAACTGATGTAGAAAAAGTTCTCAAAGGCGAAATAGATGATTTTATCATTGCTTCTTTGAAGAAAAGCGCCGGGTCCTCCGGCAAGAATGAATAATTCAGTAAAACTTAGCCCAGAGGGAGGAGGGAATGGGGGGATTTTACATTGGAAAGGAGAAAAGAGCCCGCAGAGCCTATGGGTTTGATGAAGTTGCTTTGGTACCGGGAACCAGGACCATTGACCCCGATGATGTTGATGTGAGCTGGAAGTTAAAAGATTTGACCTTTGATATTCCCATTTTGGCCTCAGCTATGGATGGAGTTGTGGATCCTTGCTTTGCTATTGAGATGGGAAAATTAGGGGGATTGGCTGTTCTCAACCTGGGAGGGGTTCAGACCAGATACCAGAATCCTACCCGGGCCATCGAAGAAATTATCCACTCTTCGGGGGAGGAAGTAGTAGAGGTTATCCAGAGGATCTATCGAGAACCCATCAAAGATGAGCTCATTGTTCGAAGGATAGAAGAGATCAAAGAGGCCAAAGTTCCTATTGTTGTTTCTTGCATTCCCCAACAGGCTGAGCGCTTTGGCGTGATTGCCGAGAGGGCAGGAGCGGATATCCTGGTTGTTCAGGCCACCGTAGCAACAGCGGAGTATAGCTCATTGACCAAAGAAAAATTGGACTTTAGTAAGTTTTGTAGAGAGCTTTCCGTTCCAGTGATTGTGGGAAACTGTGTAACCTATGAGACCGCTTTTGATCTAATGCAGACCGGTATAGATGCCCTTTTGGTAGGAGTAGGTCCAGGAGCGGCCTGTACCACCCGGGAAGTGCTGGGAGTGGGAATACCTCAAGTCACCGCCACCATAGATACTGCTGCTGCCCGGGATGACTATTTTAACAAATCAGGCAGGTATGTCCCTATTATCACCGATGGTGGAATGCGGACAGGCGGAGATATCTGTAAGGCTCTGGCTTCAGGAGCAGATGCAGTAATGATTGGCTCGGCCTTTGCTCGAGCAAAAGAAGCTCCGGGTAAAGGATACCATTGGGGGATGGCTACTTCAGACGAGAACTTACCCCGTGGAGCCAGGATAAGGGTGGGTACTAGCGGTACATTGAAAGAGATCCTCCGGGGACCAGCCCGTCTGGATGATGGTTCTCAAAACCTGGTTTGGGCCATCAGAACATGTATGGGCTATTGTGGAGTCTCCCATCTTAAGGAAATGCACCAGGTTGAAATGGTGCTGGCTCCTGCTATAAAGAGCGAAGGGAAATTCTTCCAGCAAGTTCAACGCCCCCTGAAAGATAAATGAATAAATCTATACCTAGCCCGCTTTCTCTATTCTTCCCGTGCGAATGCACCGGGTGCATACATAGGCTCGTCTTACTTGACCTCCAATTCTTATCTTGACCGGTTGAACATTGGGGAACCATTTTCTCTTGGTTCTTCGTCCCGATTTACTCACTGTGTGTCCTGTGTCTGTTTCTTTTCCGCATATCTCACACTGCTTCGCCATGAGATACTCCTTTTTAGGAATCTTGCGCTCTTAAAGGACTTACATTTTAAGTAACCAATTTTTCCTTGTTTTCAATCATGGGAATTTTGTTAAAATTCCCATGATTCAAGTAAGGTGTCCAAAAAAGGGGGGAAACATCCCCCCCTCAAATATCTTGATAGGATAGCACATTTTTCAAAGATGACAAGTGAAATCTCAGGGGCCTATTATTTGATCTCTTCTGTCCGCTATGCCAAAGGAGTGGGGCAGGCGAAAGCCCGCCTTTTAGAAAAATTAGGTATTAAGACCATCCTTGATCTTCTCTGGCACTTTCCCACCCATTATGAGGATCGCTCTAACATCACTCCCATAGGGAGAACCCTACCCGGAAAAAAGCAGGTAATACAGGGGCAGCTCGTAGTAGTGAGTAGACTCATCCCCAGAAAAAACTTTACCATAATTAAAGCGGCGGTAAAAGACAGGACCGGAGTTATCTATGCCATCTGGTATAATCAGGATTACCTTTGGCAGGTCTTAAGGAAGAGAGAGGAAATTCTCATAAGTGGCAAGGTCCAGTGGAACTTTGGAGAAAAACAAATTCAGGTGGAAGAATTTGAGCTGTTGACTCACAGCGAAGAAGATTCCATCAATCTCAAGCGCATTGTTCCCTTCTATCCTCTCACCCAGGGACTTTCTCACCGTATGCTGCGGCGCATCATCAAAATAAATTTAGAGGAAAAATCTTCATGCCTCGAAGACCCCTTGCCTCCGGAGATTAAAGGACATTACTCTCTTATCTCTTTGAGGGAAGCTCTGGATAACATACACTTTCCCGAGAATATGGAGAGACAGGCCCTGGCTCGCACCAGATTAGTCTTTGAGGAATTCTTTCTCCTTCAAGCTGCTCTGGCCACCAAAAGAAAAGAACATAAAAAGGAGCTAGGAATTTCTTTTAAGATAAAAAGCAAGCTGGTGGACAGGTTCCTTCACTCTCTCCCCTTCACTCTTACCTTCTCTCAGAAAAAAGTGATAGAGGAAATTCTTGAGGATATGGGAAAGCCTGAGCCGATGAATCGTCTGTTACAAGGGGATGTAGGCTCTGGAAAGACCATTGTAGCCGCGGTAGCTCTGCTCACAGCTATGGCTAATGGATACCAGGCTGCTCTTATGGCTCCTACGGAGATTTTGGCTCAGCAGCATCATCTCAATTTGAAACAACTTCTTCATCCTCTGGACATCTCACCAGTCCTCTTAGTGAGCGATCTCCCCAGGAAGGAAAGAGAAAATGCTCTCATGGGGGCAAGGGAAGGTAAAATACCCCTTATCATAGGAACTCATGCCTTAATCCAGGAAGAAGTGGAATTTCGCAGCCTGGGAATGGTGGTAATTGATGAGCAACACAGATTTGGGGTGATGCAGCGGCTTAAACTTCGTAAAAAGGGCAGGTCTCCCGATGTTCTGGTGATGACAGCTACTCCCATTCCCAGAACTTTGGCCTTGACCTCACACGGAGACCTGGACCTCTCTGTCATTGACGAGCTTCCCCCAGGTCGCAGGTCCATTATTACCAAATGGGAGAGCGAGAAAAGAAGAAAAGAGATCTATGGATTTCTCCAGGATAAGCTCAAAGAGGGAAAACAGACCTATTTTGTTTTCCCTATCATTGAGGAATCTGAGGAGCTGGATCTTAAGGCAGCTCTCAGTGCTTATGAGCACCTGCAAAATGAGATTTTCCCGAGTATGAGGGTGGAGCTCTTGCATGGAAGAATGAGGAGGGAGGAGAAGGAAAAAATAATGCATCTTTTTCGAGAGGGCAAGATCGATATACTGGTTTCTACCACCGTCATTGAAGTGGGAATAGATGTTTCCAATGCTGTCCTCATGGTCATTGAGAATGCGGAGCGCTTCGGCCTGGCCCAGCTTCATCAACTCAGAGGAAGAGTGGGAAGAGGGGCAAAACAGTCTTACTGTTT
>JAUVZN010000064.1 GCA_030602545.1 Candidatus Aerophobota bacterium | reverse complement strand
TCAGGAAAGCAGGAAACCATAGAACAGGGAAAATGGGACCAGATTAGCCAAAAATTGGGGGATAGATTATGAGACTGAAAAGAACTGATCTCTGTGGGGTTCTGACCAAACAGGATGCTGATAGAGAGGTAGTGTTAGCGGGCTGGGTAAAGAAAAGAAGAGACCATGGGGGGCTCATCTTTGTTGATTTGGGAGACAGATCAGGCTCTACTCAGGTGGTTTTTAATCCCGAAGTAGATAAGGAAACTCATACTCAGGCTCGTTCCTTGAGGGAGGGATGGGTAATATCGGTGAAGGGAAAGGTTGCTCGGCGGCCCAAGGATTCCATAAATCCTAAGTTAAAGACAGGGGAGATAGAGCTGATGGCCAAAGATCTGGAGATCTTAAATATCTCCGAACCTCTTCCTTTTGCCACAGATGAGGAAATAGACACGGATGAAGAGGTAAGGTTGAAATATAGGTATCTGGATTTACGAAGACCCACTATGCAGAAGAACATCCTTTTAAGATACCGCCTTACTCGGCTGGTACGGGATTTTCTGGACAAAAAGGGATTCGTGGAAATAGAAACCCCCTTTCTTACCAAAAGCACGCCTGAGGGAGCACGGGATTATATCATACCCTCCAGGGTATATCCCGGGGAATTCTATGCTCTTCCTCAGTCTCCCCAACTTTTTAAACAGCTCCTTATGGTGGCGGGTTTTGATAAATATTTCCAGATAGTCAAATGTTTCAGAGATGAGGATCTTCGAGCAGATAGACAGCCCGAGCATACGCAGATAGATATAGAAGCCTCTTTTGTAGAAGAAGAGGACATATACGATTTGGTGGAGAATATGCTGGCCTTTATTTTCAAAAGCCTCCTAGGTGTGAATCTTGAAGTTCCCTTTCCTCGTCTCCGTTTTGAAGAAGCTATGGAGCGCTATGGTAGCGATAAACCTGATACCAGGTTTGGATTTGAACTGGTGGATGTATCCTTGTGGGCTGGTGAAGGAAGCTTTGAAGCCTTCAGGAAAGTCTTAGATGAGGGCGGAAAACTTAAAGGGATAAGAATCCCGGGAGCCTGTTCCCTTTCTCTTAAAGATATGGAGGAGCTTTGCCGCTGGATAAGACTTTACGGCGCAAATGGATTAAGCTCGATTCTTCTCACACCTAAAGGAATAAGATCTTCTCTGGCCAAGTTTTTCTCTGAAGGAAGTTTGATGAGGGCAGCCCGGGATATGGGAGGAAGAAGAGGCGATGGACTTTTCTTTGTTGCCGGACCAGGGCAGGTGGTGAATGAGTCTTTGGGCCAGCTCAGACTTAGGCTAGCAAAGAGATTTAACCTTATACCCCAGGGTAGATATGAGCCCTTGTGGGTGGTCGATTTTCCTTTGTTCGGTCGTGACGGGGAAGGAAACCTGACCTCTCAGCATCATCCTTTCACCTCTCCCAGAGATGAGGATCTGTCCTTTTTAGAAGACAGGCCCGAAGCAGTGAGAGCACGCAGCTACGATATTGTCCTTAATGGGGAGGAGATTGGAGGAGGAAGCATAAGGATTCATAAAAGAAAAATTCAGGAAAGAATACTCGAAATTTTGAATATAGACTCACTTCAAGCCCGGGAAAAATTTGGCTTTTTATTAGACGCTCTTTCCTCAGGGGCTCCTCCTCATGGGGGAATTGCCTTAGGATTGGATAGACTTCTCATGCTCATAGTCGGAGCGAGCTCTATAAGAGATGTGATTCCCTTTCCTAAAACCCAGAAGGCGGTTTGTCTCTTGACTCAAGCTCCTTCTCCTGTAGATGAGAAGCAACTTAAGGAGTTAGGACTTAAGGTAGGCGGCAAACCAACCTCCCCCAAGTGAAAATAATCTTTAGGCGAGTAGAGAGAAGTGAAATATATCGAAGTTGCCTTAAATCTTCCCTTGCAGCGGTCATTCCAATACAGAGTTCCTGCTGATCTTGCTACGCGCCTGCAGATAGGCAGCCGGGTACTTGTCCCCTTTAGAAACAGAAATCTGACTGGTTTTGTTATCCGGGAAAAGAGGGAAGAAGGGGGAGAGAGACAGCCAAGAGATATTATTAAGCT
Source organism: Candidatus Aerophobota bacterium (assembly GCA_030602545.1). Taxonomy (GTDB): domain Bacteria; phylum Aerophobota; class Aerophobia; order Aerophobales; family AE-B3A; genus SOJT01. The sequence continues at coordinate 4,441 of JAUVZN010000064.1, read as the reverse complement.
AATGGATGATTTCCCGGCAATATCTCACCTTCTTCTCCGGCTTGGCCAATGGATCAGTGAGTACTATCACTGTTCTTTGGGTCAGTCTCTTCACTCTATGCTCCCCATCCAGTATCCTCTTAAGAATAGGGAAGAGAGCAGGAAGGTTTCTTGTTTTAGGGATCCTGCAGCCAGGAAAAAAGGAAATGTTTTTCTTCTTAAGGTGGGGGGAACAAAAGAGAAGACTTCTATTTTCCTTTCTTTGATAAGAGAAGTCCTGGCAACGGAAAGACAGGTTGTTCTGGTAGTTCCAGAAATCAGCTATATATCATCCTGGCACCAGCTAATTCAATCCGAGTATAGAAATTGCGTAGCTATCTTCCACAGCAGGCTCACAAACAGAGAAAGATACATCCACTGGATGAGAATGAGAAAGGGAGAGGTGCATCTCGCTATTGGTACCCGCTGTCTGGTATTCGCTCCTTTCCCCGATCTGGGTCTAATCGTTCTCGAGGAGGAGGAGAACGTAGCCTATAAACAGCGAGAGACACCCCGTTACCATGCTCGTGAAGTAGCAGCCAAGCGGGGTGAAATAGAAGGTTTTCCCGTTGTTCTGATGAGCCAGACCCCTTCTCTGGAGTCATGGGCCCGGCTAAATAAGGGGGAGTATTTGTCGATTCCTACCTTAACTACGCGTCAAACTTTTCCTCGGGTGGAAATCATAGATCTTCGGCGCGAGGTGCATAGGATTTTTTCCGCTCCTCTAAAGAGGGCCGTTAAGCAGACTTTAGAGAAAGATGAACTAGCTATTCTTTTTCTCGATAAACGTGGATTTTCCCGGTATCTTTTCTGTGAGGAGTGTGGAGAGGTTCTGCGTTGTCCCAATTGCAATATAGGGATTACCTTTCATTTAAGAGGGACTCTCTCCTGTCATTACTGTAACTATGAAGAGCAATCTCCTTTTATCTGCCCTTATTGCAAGGGATCCCGGCTTAGAGGTATGGGAATAGGAACAGAGCAGGTGGAAGGGGAAGCGAAGATGAGATTCCCGAAGGCTTTGATAAGAAGAGCTGATCTGGATATTGGTTCTTCTTCACTTTATCGCCTGGTGAGAGATGAGGTGATCAAGGGGAAAATTGACATATTAGTGGGGACAAAGCTCATCATTAAAGAAGAAATCCTCAGAGAAGCAAAGATGGTGGGGATTATTTTAGCTGATAGCCTGCTTAACTTACCTGATTTTAGAGCTAGCGAGCGCCTCTTTCAACTCTTGGTCAAAATCAAAAGATCCATTAAAAGAGAAGGAAGGATACTAATTCAGACTTACAATCCCACTCACTATTCTTTAAGATGTGTTAAAGATAGGGAGGAAGATTTTTATCCAGAGGAAATGAGGGCAAGAGAAGAACTGTGTTATCCACCACACGTTCATTGGACAAGAATCCTTCTTGAAGGGAAGGCCAAGGCTAAAGTGGCCGAAGCGGGCCAGAGGATAGCTACTGGACTGGATGAAAGGGGCGTGGAGTTTTTGGGGCCTTCTCCTTGTCCATTCACTAAGATCAAAGGTAGGTATCGTTATCAGCTAATCTTAAGGGATGATGATCCGGCCCACATAAGTAGTTTTCTGAAGGGAGAGCTGGGTTCCTCTTCCAGATCCTTTAATAGAGTAAAAGTTAGCGTGGATGTTGATCCACAAGAGCTAATGTAGGGAGGCTATCCATGAGAGGGGATGAAATTCGGCAAAGATTCTTAAGTTTTTTTCAGAAGAGAGGCCACCTCCTTCAAGCTTCTGCTCCTTTATCTTTAGACGATCCGGCCCTTCTTTTCACTATTGCAGGTATGGTGCCCTTCAAGCCCTTCTTTTTAGGACTTAAGAAACCTCCTGCTCCACGTCTTACTTCCTGTCAGCTCTGTTTCCGTACTAATGATCTGGATAGAGTAGGTAGAACCCCTCATCACCACACTCTTTTTGAGATGCTGGGGAATTTCTCTCTGGGTGACTATTTTAAAGATGGGGCCTGTAAGTGGGGATGGGAGTTTGTGACCAGGGAACTAGGTCTTGACGGCAGGCGCATCTGGATCACCATATTCCAGGATGACGATGAAACACACCTTATATGGAAGAAAATAGGAATTCCCTCATCAAAGATACTCAGAAAAGGTGAGTCAGATAATTTCTGGTCTTCAGCAAAGGTTGGTCCCTGCGGACCAGACACAGAGATCTTTTTCGATAGAGGAGAGGATTTTGGCTGCCAGAGGAAAGACTGTCAGCCTGGTTGTGATTGCTCAAGGTGGGTGGAACTATGGAATTTGGTGTTTATGGAGTTCAATCGGGATGAAGACGGAAGACTCTCTCCTCTTCCTTCGAAGAATATTGATACCGGGATGGGTCTAGAGAGAACCGCCTCGGTACTTCAAGGGGTAGAGGATGACTATAAGACGGATCTGTTCCATCCCATTCTTGAGTGGTTAATAACACTTCTTCCAGAGCCAGCAGAAGATGAAGTGGGTGTGAGGGTGATTTGTGATCATCTGCGTGCTCTGGTCTTCCTTTTGGGAGAAGGCATCTTCCCTTCCAATGTGGGAAGGGGATATGTGGTACGCAGAGTCCTTCGGCGGGCTTATCGTTTTGGAAGGAAGTTGGGTCTGGAAGAGCCCTTTTTATATCAGGGGATCCCTGTTGTGGCCAAGCTTATGGAAGGAGCTTATCCTCACCTGGCAAAGGTTAAGGAAGATGTGGCCAGAATAGTTCGGGCGGAAGAGGAGAATTTCCGAGGAACTCTGAGCCGGGGAATGAGAATCCTGGAGGGGATAATTTATGAATTGAAAAGAAAGAAAAAACGATTGATCCCTCCCTCCCAAGTTTTCAAACTCTATGATACCTACGGATTCCCTCTGGATCTTACCGAGGAGATAGCAGGCGAGGAAGGAATAAGGGTAGACAGAGCCTTGAGTGAGGAGCTCCTGGCTCAGCAGAGAGAGCGGGGAAGGAAAGAATTTGCGGTCTCCGTTTCCCTTATCCCCGCCTCCTCCCAGTTTTCCCTGGTGAAAGAGAGGTTAGGGAGAAGCGAATTTGTGGGATATGAGTCTTTGACCACAAAGACTCATCTTGTAGCTATTCTCAAAAACAAGGTTCTGGTGGATGAATTGAAGGAAGGAGAAGAGGGGGCTCTTATCCTGGCCTTCACTTCTTTTTATCCTGAGGGAGGAGGTCAGGTAAGTGACCGGGGAAAGATTCTTACTTCAAGAGGTCTGGCACAGGTTCTTGATGTTCAAAGAATCGAGGATGGAATGATTATCCACCAGGCAAAAATGTTGAAGGGCAGAATTAGGCGAGGTGAAGAGGTTGTCGCCCAGGTGGATGAGGAAAGAAGAAGGGCAGTAACCCGTGCCCACACAGCTACTCACCTTCTGCAGGCTGTTCTTAGAGAAATTTTTGGAAAAACGGTTAAGCAAAGCGGATCTTTAGTGGATGAAGATAGACTTAGGTTTGACTTTACTCATTTCTCCCCCTTGTCGGAGGATGATCTTCGTCGGATAAGTTTCCTTCTTAACCAGAAGATTAGAGAAAATCTTTCCCTCCAACTGAAGGAGATGAGTTTGGCAGAGGCTCGACGAAGAGGGGCTATTGCTTTATTTGAATCGAAGTATGAGGAGAGGGTGAGAGCAGTAAACATAGGGAAGTTCAGTATGGAGGTTTGTGGAGGAACCCATGTTGCCCGAAGCGGCGAGATTGGGCTACTTAAGATTATAAGTGAGAGTGCTGTGGCGGCAGGAATAAGAAGAATTGAAGCTGTGGTAGGAAAAAGAGCCCTGGAGTGGATAGAAAGCAGGGATGCACTCTTGAAGAAAATAGCTTCTGACCTGGATGCCTCGGAAGAGGAAATTTCGACCCGTCTTAAGGAAAAAGAAGAGGGTCTTGAGGAGAAGGTACACCAGTTAAAAAGATGGCAAAGGAGATGGGCTCTGCTAAAAATGGACCAGCTCATGGGGGAAGCTTTTGAGGTAGGGAGTGTGAAAGTGGTCAGCGGAAAATGGGACGATGTAGACCCAGAGGTACTCAGAGAAGCAGCCGAGAAGCTCAGAGATAGACTTAAGAGAGGGATTGTCGTGCTTGCATCAGTATCTCAAGATAAGGCTCTCTTAGTGGCTACCTCAACCCATAAGAGCCTGCCCGCCAATCTTGCCATAAAGGAAATTACCCAGCTTGCCGGAGGAGATGGAGGAGGGAGATGGGATTTTGCCCAGGGGGGAACCTCCTATCCCTCCCGGGTAGAGGTCGCCTTGGCCAAGCTACCTCGCATAGTAAGAAACTTAACCGGTCCAAATAAGGCAGACCAGCAGGTCCTTCCTTAGAAGCATAGAGTTTATATACGTACCGAAGGACATTCCTCGAAGGAGCATTATAACAGCTACCCTAACGAGTCAGCTCTGCCGGTTTTGAATTCAGGGGGAGCAGAGA
>JAUVZN010000036.1 GCA_030602545.1 Candidatus Aerophobota bacterium | reverse complement strand
TCCCATATCGAAGAGGTTCATCACCGTACCAGGAAGGAGTTTGATCTTCCCCCCAGGCCGCCCTGTCATCCAGAGGGGATAGCCTGCCATCTGTGCACCAATGAGTGTAGAATTCCTTTGGGGGAGAAGGGTTATTGCGGTTTAAGGAAGAATGAAGGAGGAAAATTGGTGGGAGTGAGCGAGGATAAAGGAAACCTGGATTGGTACTACGACAATCTTCCTACTAATTGTGTCGCCGACTGGGTCTGTTCCGGGGGCAGTGGCGCTGGATATCCCGCCTATTCATATTCTTCCGGCCCGGAATACGGCTATAAAAACTTAGCTGTCTTTTTTCATGGCTGTTCCTTCAATTGCCTTTTCTGTCAGAACTGGCACTGGAGGAATGAGTTAATTAAGAGTAGCTACATAACGTCCCTACAGTTAGCTGAGGCAGTAGATAGCCGAACTGCCTGTATCTGCTATTTTGGAGGCGATCCCGCTCCTCAACTTCCTTATGCTCTGGAGGTCTCCCGCTTAGCTCTGGAAAAGAATAAGGATAGGGTTCTTCGCATCTGCTGGGAGACCAATGGAGCCATGAGTTCTTCTTATTTGAAGAGAATGGCTGATTTATCCCTGAAGTCAGGAGGATGTATTAAGTTTGACCTCAAGGCCTGGAGTGAATCTCTTCATTTTGCTCTTTGCGGAGTGAACAACAGAAGGGTCCTGGAGAACTTTGCCATCCTGGCGAACTGGGGAAAACAGCGTCCCGACCCTCCCTTTCTCATTGCCAGTACTCTTCTCGTTCCCGGTTACGTGGATGAAGACGAGGTCTCATCCATCGCTCATTTTATCGCCTCCCTGAATCCCAATATCCCTTATTCTTTATTGGCTTTTTATCCTCAATTTTATATGCATAATTTGCCTACTACTTCCAGATCTCATGCAGAAAGATGTAAGGAATTAGCCGAGAAAGAAGGCCTTAGGGAGGTAAGGATCGGCAATTTGAATCTTTTGAGCAATGCGTATTAGAAAACAGGAAAATCGCAAGCTTGCCAATGAGTGGATTTATAGGTGGTTTCGCAGGATAAATCTTGAAGAAGGTGGGGTGGGGGAGAAAGAATGACTTATTTGATGGAAAAACCGGACAGCTTTGCCAAACTCAAAGTTCTGGGGGAGGTAGCTAAGTTTGATGTATGTGGCCTTCCTTCAATGTTTGCCAAAAAGCAAAAGAAATTTCAACGCTTTAGGTTCATCTATCCCGCTGTGGGACAAAGAGGCAGGTGCGTTAGACTCTTCAAGGTTCTGCAGAGTAATGCCTGCCAGGGAAACTGTTTTTACTGTGCTAACCGGAAAAATAGAGATTTTGCGAGAGTGACCTTTACCCCGGAGGAACTGTCCAGGCTTTTTGTCCAGTATTATAGCCGGGGGCTGGTGGATGGTCTTTTTCTTTCTTCGGCTATCGTTGAGTCTCCTCAAAAGTCTCAGGAGAGTATGCTCAAGACCCTCCAGATTATTCGCCAAAAATATGGCTACAAGGGTTACACTCACTTTAAGGTTTTACCCGGGACTGATGAGTCTCTCATAAGAGAGGCTGGCCGGCTGGCTGATAGGTTATCTATCAACCTGGAGGTTCCGGGTGAGCGATATCTGGCAAAGCTCTCATCCACCAAGAACTTTTCCCGGGAGCTCCTGAAGGGGTTAAAAAGTATAGCTAAATTTGACAAAGAAAAACCACTCAAAGCCGGCATTACCACTCAATTGGTGGTGGGGGCAGTTGATGAGACCGATCGAGAGATACTCAACCTCTCCAGCTTCCTCTACCAGAACTACAAACTCTGGCGAGTTTACTACAGTGCCTTTATGCCAATTCTGGATACTCCCCTTGAGAGCCGACCTCCCTGCTCACCCCTTCGTGAACTAAGACTCTACCAGGCAGATTTTCTCCTGAGATGGTATGGGTTCAGCTGTGAGGAACTTCCTTTCAGCAGGGAAGATCATCTGCCTCTGGAGCAGGACCCCAAGCTGGCCTGGGCTCTCAATAACCCGGATAGGTTTCCCGTAGAGGTAAACAAAGCCGATTTCTGGGAACTTTTGAGGGTGCCGGGAATTGGAAGAATCTCCGCTCGCAGGATTGTGGAGAAGCGAGTGAGGGAAAGGATCACGAGGCTCAGTCAATTAAGGGAAATGGGGACAGTGGTGAAGCGAGCCCGCCGTTTCATCACCCTGGACGGCAAATTTTATCCCTCTTCAAAAGAGATCCCCGTGGATGAAAAAGGTGAGCAGCTCTTCCTTTGGGAGGAACTTTAATATGTCCCGTATCTCTGGGACTCTATTTAATGCTTTGGGTTAGCAAAAAGAAGGAATGCGCAGGCTTACTCTACCGCTAAAAAATGGAAAGGGCAAAATTAGTTAATATATTGGTAAAGGAACTTGGCGAGACATACTCTAAGTTATTGGGTATTAATCTTTTGTCCGGTGAAAGTGAGGAGATATTTAAGTGGTTTTTGGCCTCTCTTTTGTTTGGGGCAAGAATATCTGAGTCTATTGCCGTGAAAACCTATAAGGAATTTGAAAAAAGGAAAATCCTATCATCTGGGAAAATCATGGATACTGGCTGGGATGGACTTGTGGCTATCCTGGACGAGGGAGGATATGTGCGTTATGATTTTAAAACAGCTACCAAACTTCTGGACATTACAGCAAATCTTCTCAGGGAATACAAGGGTGATTTAAATATCTTGCATTCAAAAGCAAAGGATGTAAGGGATCTTGAGAAAAAATTAATGAATCTTGGTAAAGGAATTGGTCAAGTTACAGTAGCTATTTTCCTGAGGGAACTAAGAGGTAGATGGGAAAAAGCAGATCCACTTCCCACAACCTTAACCATAGAAGCTGCCAGGAATTTAGGATTTACAAAGGTAAGTAGTGATGAAAAGGTTCTACAAGATTTAAAATCTGTTTGGAATAAATTCAGAATAAAGGGGAAAGATTTTATCCAGTTCGAAACAGCTCTTCTTAGATTGGGAAAGAATTGGTGCCGAAAGAAAAAATGTCAGCAATGCTCTTTTTCCTCTTATTGCCAGCAACAATAAAATCTGCTTATTAACTTTTTTTGGAGTGACTTTCCTTTATTAAAGTGCTTCAGCCTCATCTAATTGAGGAGAGCTTCTGGGGATGTTGATGGTCTTTCTCGGAAAGTGGCATTTAAGGTAAGAGAAGGTAGGTTTCTAAAAAGAGGTGAGGAACTGCCTCTAAATCCCAAGGAGGGGTAAGGCAATGCTATTTAAGAAAAAAAGTAAAGTACAAGAACTGATTCAGAAACAGATTAACTTGATAACTCAGGGATTAGGGTTCTTGAGGGAAGCTGTTGAGTTTTATCTGGAGGGCAACAAAGAAAGGTGTGAGGATAAAGTGAGGGCTGTTGAGGAGATGGAAACCAGGGCGGATGAGGCAGAGAGAGAGGTAGAGAAAAACCTTTATAAGGGGATGTATCTTCCTCTTTTCCGGGAGGACCTTCTGGATTTGATGGAGCTTATAGATGACGTTGCTGATGAAGCAGAGAGAGTAGCTGATTTTTTCTCTATTGAGAGGCCTGAAATCCCCTCTAAGTGGAATGAGAAAATTAGAGAGATTATGGAAAAAAGCATCTCAGCCTTCAATCTTTTCCGGGAATCTTTTATGCTCCTCTATGAGGATACCCAGAAGGCATTTAGCCACACCCAAAAAGTAAGGAAGGTGGAAAAAGAGGTAGATCGCCTCCAGAATGCCTTGAATCGTGAGATTTTCCAATCTAACCTGGAATTAGCCCATAAGATACAGTTAAGAGATTTGGTTATCAGGATGGGATTTATTTCTGACTCATCAGAAAACGCTGCTGATAAGATAAGCATGATCTCCATCAAGAGGAGAATCTGATGTGGTTTCTTTTGTCCGGGGTCTACCTGGGCTGGTCCCTGGGGGCAAATGATGCGGCTAATGTCTTTGGTCCGGGGGTAACCAGCGGACTCATCAGCTATAGATTGGCGGTGACATTAACCGCCATTTTTGTCATTTTGGGAGCACTCATGGAGGGCACCAAACCCATGGGCACAGTAGGCTACTTTACCAGTCTCACTCTTTTTACTGCTCTTTTAGCTACCTTATCTGCTGGGGCTACGGTGAGTCTAATGACCTATCTTAAACTGCCAGTTTCTACCTCTCAGGCTATACTGGGTGCTATTATGGGAGTCGCCATCATGGGAGAAGGCCTGAAAGGTCTACCTATGGACAAGTTAACCAAAGTAATTCTTTGCTGGATTTTTACTCCCCTGGGAGCGGCGGCTATTTCTTTTTTGCTCTTTATGGGTCTGGGTTATCTGGTCAACAGGATAAGAGGATTGCCTATTTTTACTCGTCTTCTGAGAATAGGAATTTTGGGAATAGGTTGCTTCGGTGCTTATGCCCTGGGTAGCAACAGCGTGGCCAACACTACCGGAGCTTTTGTGGGAGCAGGCCTCATTACCCCCATTGAGGGAGCCTTAATTGGAGGTATTAGCATCGGGGTGGGAGCTATCACCTATAGCCGAAGGGTAATGATATCTGTGGGAAGACGAATATCTCTCCTGGATCCCTTTTCTGCCCTGGTGGTAGTCTTGGCCGGGGCTATCACGGTTTATCTTTATACTCAGATAGGGGTCCCTGTTTCAATCTCTCAGGCAGTGGTAGGAGCAATTGCAGCAATTGGATTAGCTAAAGGAATCAGGACAGTTAATAAGAAAATGCTTTTCTTTATCCTCCTGGGTTGGATATCCACCCCTCTTCTGGCAGCCAGCCTTTCCTTCCTGATGTTACTCCCATTCTCCAGGATAATTTAAGAAGTTATTGCTGGAGTCTTTCTAGCCAGAGGAGGACACATCATTCACCTTATTGATGAGAGAAAGTATGGGAGTCCAGGCAGATGAGGAGCTTTTTTCTTGATGTTCTCTTGCTTTCTGGTATAATTGGTTCATATTTACTTCCCTACAATGGATTAGGGAGATTTCCCAGCGTGGGAAGACTCCCAAAGGTATATAAAAATTGATAAAACAAAATGGCAGGAGTAAAAAAAGAGTGGTGGTAGCTATGAGCGGAGGGGTGGATTCATCTACTGCCGCTGCTCTTCTCAAAGAAGATGGTTATGAGGTTATCGGAGTGACCATGCAGATATGGCCCTCTGAGGATTTGGCCGCTGAGGCATACAGGTTTGGAGGTTGCTGCTCCCTGGAAGCGGTTGAAGAGGCCCGCCGGGTAGCTGCCAGACTAGGGATCGTGCACTATGTTATGAATTTTAAGAGGGCTTTTGAGGAAAAGGTCATCAGTGATTTTTGTAGAGAATATGCCCGGGGAAGAACGCCAAATCCCTGTATCAGGTGCAATCAATTCATAAAGTTCGATGCCTTACTTGTGAGGGCTAAGGCCCTGGACGCCGATTTTATTGCTACCGGACATTATGCCCGGATAGAGTTTAATCCATCCGCAAAAAGAATGTTCCTTAAAAAGGGTATTGATCCGAGAAAAGACCAGTCTTATGTTCTCTACGGAATGACCCAGGAGAGCCTTCAGCACACTCTCATGCCTCTGGGAGGTTATACTAAAGAAGAGGTTAGGCAGACGGCCCATCAATGGAAACTTCCCGTGGCTGATAAGCCGGAAAGCCAGGAAATTTGCTTTATTCCCGATGATAATTACGGGAGATTTGTGCAGAGGCGCATTAAGGAGCATGCACAACCGGGACCTATTCTTGATAGGAAGGGGAGGAAATTGGGAGAGCACAGGGGCATTTTGTTTTATACTGTAGGACAGCGAAGGGGACTGGGAATATCATCTCCAGAGCCCCTATATGTAGTAGAGATTGACAGGGAGAAGAACGCTCTTATGGTAGGAAGAGAAAAAGATATCTATGCTGATGAGTTATTGGCTGGGCATGTGAATTATATCAGCGAAGATCCTCTGGAAGAGTCCACCGAAGTTCAAGCCAGGATAAGGTATAATATGGAGGAGGCTCTAGCAACGGTAAATCCCCTGCCTAACGGCAAGGTTCGGGTACGCTTCAAGAAGCCTCAAAGGGCCATCACTCCCGGGCAGGCTGTAGTTTTCTACCAGGGAGATACTGTTCTGGGAGGTGGGACTATACTTGGTGTGGGAGATAAGGGAAAAAGGAGGTGAAACGGATGAAGGAAATCAAGGTTGGGCGAGTTGTTACATACTTCGCTCATCCAGAAGCGGCGGCTATTGAACTGGGGGATGATTTAAAGGTAGGAGACACTATTCATATCAAAGGACATACCACTGACTTTGAGCAGGAAGTAGAATCTATGCAGATAGAAAATGAGGCTGTTCAGGAAGCTAAAAAGGGGGATTCTGTAGGAGTCAAAGTCAAGGAGAGAGTTAGGTGTAACGATGTTGTCTATAAACTGGTTGAGGAGTAAGAATTAGAGGTAAGAACATCCTGGTAACCGGTGAACCAGGAACTATGAAGACTACGAGCTGACAGGTGGGTTCTGTGCCAAGAGGTAAAGGGAGGAAGGAAAATTAAAGAGGAGGAAATGGAGACATCAGCCCGCGAGAGGCTCATTCTAGCCCTGGATGTGGATACTCAGAAAGAAGCAGAGTTTCTGGGACGAGAGCTTAAGGATCTAGTGGGGATGTTCAAGGTGGGGCCTCGGCTCTTTACCCGCTACGGGCCGAAGATTATTGAGGCTATTGGCAAAGAAGGAGCTGGGGTTTTTTATGACGCCAAATTTCATGATATCCCCTCGGTGGTAGCGAAGGCTGCCGCGGCAGCAGCCAGAATGGGAGTGAACATGATCACCGTGCATACTCTGGGAGGATTGGCTATGATGGAAGCTGCAATGGAGGGGCTGAAGGTGAAAGCTAAGGATACAAAAGTAGTGGGAGTGACCGTCCTTACCTCTCTAGATTCTTCCATATTAAGGGAAGAGCTAGGGGTAGGAAGAGACCTCCCCCAGGAAGTTGTTCACCTGGCCAGGCTAGCCAAAAAAGCAGGCCTCGACGGAGTTGTCAGCTCGCCTGAAGAGCTAGAGGATCTGCGCCAAACCTTTCCCAAAAACTTCCTCCTGGTAGTTCCGGGGATAAGACCAGGGGGAGTGGCAAGTAATGAGCAGCACCGATTCCTCACTCCGGGAGAGGCCATCAGGAGAGGAGCCGATTTCATAGTAGTGGGAAGACCCATTCTGGCGGCTAATGACCCTCTGGAAGCTACTAGAAATATCCTGAAGGAAATAGAAAGATCTCTTTGAGGAGATAAAAAGTTCTTTTAAGGAGGTGAGAGATTTGAGAAGCATCATTGGTATGCTGTTTCGCAAATCCCCTTTTGAGGCCTTACATAGACATATGTCAAAGGTAAAGGAATGTTGCAATCAACTTCAGCCACTAATGCAAGCCTTTGTCTCAGAAAATAGAGAGTTAATGAGGGAGAAAACAAAGCAAATTTCAGACCTGGAACACGAGGCGGACATAATAAAGAATGAGATTCGCGAACACCTGCCTCACAGATTGCTTATGTCAGTGGATCGCTCCGACATTCTCTCTTTTTTGAACCAGGAGGACGCCGTAGCTGATTCTATTGAGGATATCGCCAGACTGATAGAGATGCGGGAGATGAGCATTCCTTCAGAACTAAAAGGAGAACTAATGGAGCTGGTGGATAAGGTGATGCATACCATAACCTCACTGGAGTTAGCTACTTCCGAGATTAAGAGTCTGGCGCAAAGTTCCTTTTCCAGAGAGGAGGAAGAGAAAATCTCTGAGTTGATTAAACGTATAGATAGAAGTGAATTTGAGGCGGATCTGGTTCAACAAAGATGTGCCAGAAAACTATTCAGCCTGGAAAATAAAATTGATGTTCTTTCCGTAGTCCTTCTGATGAAGATTATGGGAGAGCTGGGCTCGGTAGCCGATCATGCCCAGGACACGGGTGATCGACTAAGGGGCATTATTGCCCGTTAGTAAATTATTGCTGTGTTTGACCCTCTGATCTTGAAAGTAGAAAGATGATTATAAACCCCCTGCTGGTGATGGCAATACTGGCCGGTTTTTATATGGCAGTCAATATTGGGGCAAATGATGTAGCTAACTCTATGGGAACTTCCGTAGGCTCCGGTGCTTTGACTTTAAGGAAAGCAGTGATTGTAGCTGGAGTGTGCAACTTCGTAGGGGCGGTGCTGTTGGGAGTGTATGTAACGGATACTATTCGTAAGGGGATAATTAATCCGGCTACCTTTGCTCCTAACCCTAACCTTCTCATCTATGGAATGATGGCTGTTTTACTGGGAGCAGGAGCGTGGGTTAGTATTGCCACCTATCTAAAATTACCTGTTTCCACTACTCACTCCATCGTGGGAGCCCTAATCGGCTTTGGCCTCCTGGGAGCAGGGATACCGGGAATAAACTGGAAGGTAGTAGGGATTATCATCCTGAGCTGGTTTATCTCACCTATAGGTGGAGCGGGTATATCCTATCTTTTATTCATGGTCATTAAAGGAAAAATTCTGGATACTCCAAGTCCCCTGAAAGCAGTAAGAAGAGTTGGACCTTTCTTTGTTAGTCTGGTTCTATTTGTTATTGGTTTTGCTGTTATTTATGGGGTCTCGAAAAGGTTGTTAGGGAGTCCTGGCCTATTTTATATCCTGGGAATAGCAGCAGCTATAGCAATTATAGGAGGCCTAGTTAGCTACATTTTCCTTGGAAGATACACCTTAGATGAAAATGATGAGTATAAAGAGATGGAAGAGCTTTCTAAACCTTTACAGATCCTGAGCGCATCTTACCTATCTCTTGCCCATGGTGCCAATGACGTAGCTAACAGTGTTGGCCCCATCGCTGCTATCCTGGCAGTGATGGAGACACAAAAGGTAACTATGCAGATTCCTGTTCCTATCTGGGTTCTTGCTCTGGGAGGAGTTGGTTTAGTGGTAGGTATTTCTACCTGGGGCTACAGAGTAATGGAAACCATCGGCAAAAAGATCACCGAGGTTACTCCCACTCGAGGTTTCGCTGCCGAATTCGGGGCAGCTACGGCGGTGATTGTTTGCTCCCGTCTAGGCATGCCGGTCTCTACCACTCATGCTGCGGTGGGTTCAGTGATAGGGGTGGGTATGGCGCGAGGAATTGGAGCTATCAATCTAAGAGTTATCGGCAAAATCGGTATTTCCTGGTTGATAACTCTTCCCGCTGGCGCAGGTTTCACCATGGTTATCTACAAGGTTCTTATTGCTCTTCTACCTCAGCTTTGATTCAGGATATTATTTCACATATCCTTCCACCAGTAGATCCTCCCCTATTTTCTTAAAAGATCGCACCTCTATACGAGGGGTTTGACTGAGGATCCTTACGCCCTTGCCCTCTACCCAGGTAAGAGAACTTTTTCCTCCTATGATCCGGGGGGCAAGAAAAAGAAAAACTTTGTCTACATGCCTTTTCTCAAAGAACGATCCGATAATCTCTCCTCCCCCTTCAACCAGGAGGCTGAGTATTTTTAGTCTTCCAAGTTCTAGCAGCACTTCCTCAAGGCTGACTCTTTCCTCATCCCCCCTTTCTACTATAACCACCTTCACCCCTTTATTTTTGAGCCTATTCAGTTTTGCCTTAGAAGTTCGAGGGGTGGTGAAGATGATGGTCTGGGCTTTAGTTTGCTCTTTTAACACCCGGGCTTCAGGGGGAATTTGCAATCTAGAGTCCAGGATAATGCGGAAAAAGTTTTTTTTTGAGGAAGGAAGCAGGGACGGATTATCCCGGATGATGGTGTTTATTCCTACCAGGATAGCATCTACTTTCTCTCTTAACTCATGGGCAAGTTTGCGGGCCTCGAGCCCAGTTATCCACTTAGACTCTCCAGTTTGAGTAGCGATTTTTCCATCCAGACTGGCTGCTACCTTCACTATAACAAAAGGAATCTTTTTTTCCATAAATTTAAAGAAAGCTTCGTTTATTTCTCGAGCCTCCTTTTCATATACCCCCATTTCTGTCTCTATTCCAGCTCTTTTGAGTTCTTCAATTCCCTTGCCTGAATTAATAGGATTGGGATCCAGTATTGCAGCGATGACTTTGCCGATTCCGGCTTTAATAATGGCCTGGGTGCAGGGAGGAGTTTTTCCAAAGCAAGAGCAGGGTTCCAGGGTAACGTAGAGGGTAGAGCCTCTGGCTTTTTCCCTCGCTCGTCTGATAACTTCTATCTCGGCATGGGGACCGCCAAAGCAGCGGTGATAGCCCCGTGCTAGTATCTTGCCGTTCTTGATGAGTACTGCTCCTACCATGGGGTTAGGTGAGACCTTACCTTCCCCTTTTCTGGCTAAAGATAGGGCTATTTCCATCCATTTCTGCTTCATTCTACAGCAGGTCTTTCTTAATCAAGAGTTCAGCAATCTGGATGGTGTTTAAGGCTCCTCCCTTTCGAAGGTTATCAGAAACTATCCAGAGATTGAGACTCCTCTCGGCCGATTCATCTTCCCGGATTCTACCCACAAATACCCCATCTTTTTCCTCCGCTTCCAGGGGTAAAGGATAGATGTTGTTCTCCGGATCGTCCTGAACAATAACACCGGGAGAGCGGGAGAGAATTTCTCTGGCTTCCTCCACGCTCACCCCTCTTTCCGTTTCAATAGTTACGGCCTCTGAATGAGCGCCAAAGACGGGTACCCTGACACAAGTAGCGGTTACTCTTATTCTGTCATCTTCCATGATCTTCCTGGTCTCATTAAGCATCTTCATCTCTTCGCTGGTGTACCCATTAGGTAGAAATTCTCCTATGTGAGGGAGAAGATTAAAAGCTATTTGATAAGGATATACTTCTCGGGTAATCTCATCTCCCCTGGCCCATTGATGAGCCTGATTTCTTAGTTCCTCAACGGCCTCCCTTCCCGTTCCAGAAACAGCCTGATAGGTACTGACAATTATCCGCCTGATTCGGGACAGCTTATGGATAGGATAGATAGCTACTACCATCTGGATGGTGGAACAATTGGGATTGGCAATGATACCCTTATGATTTTTAGCCGCATGAGGATTCACTTCGGGAACGACAAGAGGAGCATTGGGGTCCATTCTAAAAGCAGCAGAATTATCTACCACCACGGCTCCCGCCCGGACAGCTATAGGAGAAAATTCTCTGGAAATGGATGTTCCCGCTGAAAATAAAGCTATCTCTATTTCCTTGAAGGAAGAAGGAGTTAATCTTTCCACCTTGACTTCCTCGGAGCCAAATTTCAAAGTCTTACCTTCGGATCTTTCTGAAGCCAGAGCTTTGAGATTACTTACGGGAAAATCTCGCTGACTCAAGATTTTCAGCATCTCCTCACCCAC
>JAUVZN010000005.1 GCA_030602545.1 Candidatus Aerophobota bacterium | reverse complement strand
AAGGTGATATTGATTCTCTTTCCAGCCATCTTACTAAGCTCCTGCTCCATCTCAGGGATATGACGATGGCCTTCCACCTGGTAAGGATAAAGACTCTCATTTATCTCCGGATAATGAGTGTTCAGGGTAGGTTTTCTCCCTGCTCCGCTAACTCCTGATTTGGCATCAATTATGATCCCTTCCTCTTCGATAATCTCATTTTGGATAAGAGGAACCAGGGCCAGGATGATAGAGGTAGGATAGCAGCCAGGATTAGCTACCAGAGAGGCTCCTCGTATTTTCTCCCTGTAGATTTCAGGAAGACCGTAGACCGCCTCCTTGAGAAGCTCTTTTCGGGTGTGGGTAGCTTTATACCATTTCTCATATATACCAGGATCGGTGAGGCGAAAATCAGCCGATAGATCGATCACTTTCTTCCCTTTAGAGCACAACTTCCCCACAACTTCCATGGAGACAGAGTGGGGAAGGGCAACAAAGATAAGCATGGATTCAGAACAGATTCTATCCAGGTCAATTTCTTCCAAGATTAAATCTGTGTCCAGGTAGGGATAAACTTCTGAGATCTTTTTCCCGGCGAAGCTCTGAGAGGTGACAGATCCCATCTCTACCCCTGGATGCCCCAGCAGGATCTTAACCAGTTCTGCTCCGGTATAACCGGTAGCTCCTATTACCGAGACTTTCATTTTGGTACTCTCCTTTAGCTTCACCCTTCAAGATCCTTGAGGGGGCAATGCTCCGCATTGGGCTTCGCCGATTCCTTCGGAATGCCCCCTCAACGCTTCGCTGCTCCCCCTAAAAATACTAAAGAGTTAATACTTTCCTGGAGATTCAAGTTCGGATGACCAACGCTTTATGAGGTAAGGCTTAAGATCCTCAAAGATTTCAGCCTGAGCCTCAATTACTCTCTCAGCTTCCTGGTTACTCATTTTTTGTGTTTCCTTGATGAAAGAGACTGTTCTCATTCGATAAAGAGGGACCAAAGACCACAAGAGTTTGTGTCTATCGATAGGGCTTATAGGGACCTGATAGGCCACCAGATAGTCGTAGAGAATTCTAGCCCACAGAGTGGGTGAAAGAGACTCTTCCTCTTCTTTTACCCTGGTTAGTCCCTCCAGGGTCTCCTTCTCCAGGATGTCTGTCCAGAGGGAGTAAAATCTTTCCCATCCAGCCCTGAACCCCATCCTGAGGTCTTCCAGGTTCACCTTTACTTCCTGGGGTTCAACAAATTCTAATTTTCCTGGTATTCGAGGAGATACACTCCCCTTGATCTTACTCCAGCGCTCGTAATACTTACCGGCCAAACTGAAGAGGGTTCCTACTACCTCCCGCAGCATAGGGGTCAGCTCAATGGGATCTTTGGGATTGTGGATTTTCACTCCCAGTGCCGCTTCACCGCTACGGTATCCTTTAGCCAGAGCCGTAGTGGTGATGAAGATATCCACGCCGAATCGGGCCACCTCCGTGTGCCACACGTCTTCAGAAAGCAAGTCTTTTGCCAAAATATTGGAGAAGGCAAAGTCTCCGCCTATGGGTTGTTTAATCCTTACCCCATAGAGAGACCGAGTGAGAGGATAAGCGATGTCATTGGTTATGGTGGCATCAAACTTATGACGAAGATAGAGGGGAGTCACAAAATCACATTTGTCTTTTAAGATAGGCTCTCCCATGAGCTTTATCCATTCCGGTTTGATGGAGCGAAGATCAGCATCCAGAGTTACTCCCACCTTCGCCTTAAGAAGAGCTACTGCTCCCAGAGTGGCTCTTACTGCAGATCCCTTTCCAGGAGAGCCCCTGTAAATGGTGATGACTTTCTGGGTCCTGCCCAGCCCAAGTCCCGCTACCTTCTCCCGGGTATCATCGGTAGAGCCCCCGTCAGCAAGAAAAAAAACTCCTTTGAGAGAGGGGAAATATCTATCTAATCCTTCGGCAACCGTCCTGGCCACATTTTCAATGGTGCTCTCACTGTTATAGCTGGGAATCCCCACTACGATGTCCGCTGATTTTATTTTCTCCAGAGTTTCCTTAGCCTCGTCCCTCAAGAAAGGTAATTTCACCCTTTTTCTCCTTTCACGGGATATAGAGTTATTCTTCAAATAGATCCCGGTATTCGGGTACTACATCCTGTGAGAATGTTTCAATTCCTTCCACCGTTTTGGGATGCTGAATCATCTCTTCCATTACATTAAAAGGGATGGTGGCAATATGGGCTCCTGCCAGAGCGACCTCTCTTACTTGCCGCCCGTTTCTCATGCTGGCGGCAATGACTTCGGTTTTTATCCGGTAGTTTTGGTAAATATTTACAATTTCCTCCACCAGATGGACCCCACTGGATATTCCATTATCTTTGCCCAAATCTTTCCATTCTTTTATATTTTCATCAAGATAAAGGGAAGCTGCATCTCTTTCGCCTGAGCTATCCATAAATCTTGTCAATTTATCCTTAGTGATTTTTTGCATAAGATCAAAGTCAAAATAATCTTGCTTCCTGAATTGGATACCCAGTTTTTTCCTTATGTAGTCATCCACTCTTCCGGCAAAGGGACTGGCGTATCTTGCTCCAGCCTTTGCAGCGAGGAGTGCTTGTTCCGGACTCATAATCAGGGTGGTATTCACCGGGATCTCTTCCCTGCTAAGGTGAGTGATAGCCTTTAGGCCCTCGTAATGTGATACTCCACCCATCCTGGTGTATGTATTGATGGGAATCTTTATAACCACATTGCCGGCTAGAGGGTTAAATTTACGGTAGAGAAGCTCGGCTTCTTCGATCATCTCCTGGGCTCTTAAGCTAATGACCTCCAGGCTCACCGGTCTTTCCTTTCCGGCTGCTAGACATATTTCCTTAATGTAGCTTTCTATATCTATTTTCCTCACCTTCAATTTTTTCAACTGATCCACTGCTCTCTTAATTAAGGATGGATTAGTGGTTACTCCATCCACTATACCCCAACTCAAGGCTTTCCTGATCTCGTCCAGGTTTGCTGTGTCAATGAAGATCTTCATTTTTTTCTTCCTTCCCTAGCTGCTGATGGTAAATTTGGCGCAAATGGTTGAATATGTTGAGGTACTCAGTCCTTCGATAATCGGGGAAAGTTACCTCCCCGGGCTGAAAACCTCTTCCCCTTTTATACTTCAAAGTGATCTCGGCATAGATTCCTCTTCCCAGATAAATTCTGTGCTCAAAATCCTTTGTGCTTGCCAGGACCAATTTGGAAAGGCAGATATATCCAGGATCAAGGTTAAGGCGGCGACGAGAGAGGTGAGGATAAAGGAACTCCTGTTCCAGTTTATTGGTGAAAAGCTTCACCTGGATTATCTGTCCGGGATCAATGAGAGACTCAAAGCTCAAGAATTTCCTCTTGAGATTCAGTCCCATTTCCTTCTCATAGTAGTCCGTATTTTGAAAGGGCAAGATAGGACTTCGAAAATCAATTTTACCCCACCTTTGGGTTATTCTCTCCTCTACCTGGGTGAATAAAGACTCCTCGGCTGATATCATTCCCAGGATGAGCTTCACCGGCTCCGGCCCCTTCACCTTGGCCATCTTTATATCATCCTTTAAATCCTCAAGTCCCCTATAAGATGGTGAAAGTAATCTATCCTCATTTTTCTCAAATACTGGCGCAGGCCTTCGACTATCCTTAAAGAGACAGCGGGATCGACAAAATTGGCCGTGCCTACAGCTACGGCAGTGGCCCCGGCCAGAATAAACTCCAGAGCATCTTCAGCCGACATAATTCCTCCTATCCCGATAAGGGGAAGATTCACCTTTTGAAAGGTTTGGCGAACCATTCTCACCGCTACCGGCCTGATGGCTGGACCGGATAAGCCTCCTGTAATAGCACCTAGTTTAGGCCTTCTGGTATTCACATCTATAGCCATCCCTGAAATGGTATTTATTAAAGATAGGGCCTCTGCTCCTGCCTCTTCTGCTGCCTGGGCAATCTCAGTAATGTCAGTAACATTAGGGGTGAGTTTAACAATGAGAGGGAGGTCAGTAGCCTGTTTTAATCCTTTTACCAGAGAGAAAGCAAGATCCGCGCTGGTTCCAAAGATAAGGCCTCTCTTTTCCACATTGGGACAGGAGATATTCACTTCTAGAGCATCTATTCCTCCTCTCTTACCTAATTTTTCCGCTAAATACAGATACTCAGTCTTTTTCTCACCGGCAATATTAACAATGATCTTAGTTTTCAGCCTTTTGAGATGGGGGAGTTTTTCTTTCAAAAACATTTCTACTCCTGGATTTTCCAACCCAATACTGTTAAGAAGACCGGCTGGAGTCTCTGCCAGTCTAGGGGGAGGGTTCCCCTTCCTTGGTTTTAGCGTTACCGCCTTGGTAATTATTCCTCCAAGCTCGCCGGGGTCAACAAAATCTTTATATTCTTCTCCGTATCCGAAGGTTCCTGAGGCCACCAAGACAGGATTTCTAAGATGAATTCTACCCAGAGAGACCCTCAGGTCGGGAATATTTCCCAAATTCGCGCTCCTTCGAGGAATGTCCTTCGGCCACATGCTTACCTTGGGCTCTGTGAGCTCAAAGAAATCGCCCGAGGTCACCCTTTGCTTGAGAGCTTCTGGAAGTGAAAAGTTAATTCCAATGCAATCAGATATGAAATTCTAGAATATCCCCGTCCTCTAGCGGATGATCTTTCTGAACTTTTTGGCCCTCAAATTTACTTGACCCCCACATTCTAGCATATCTTAACTTGTTGGCGAAATCTTTATGGATGGCCCGAGCAGCATCCATGACCCTGCTTCCTCTCTTCAAGATAATGGGTTCGGTTCGATCCGCTTCCTTTCCCGGACTTTTTGTGTAAACACGGATAATATTTAAGGCTTCATATATTTTTTCTTTAAGATGACCCAGTCCCACCCTGCTTGCTGCCGAAAGAGAGCAGACAGGAAACTTATCAGAATAGACATCCTCTAAGGTCCTCAGGTGTTTTTTAGCATTTGGTAGATCTCTTTTATTGGCTCCAATGATGACCCTTTTGTATCTCATCTCTTCCATTACTTTTGCCTCGGGCTCTCTGGCTACTAGTTTGATTTTCGACTCTTCTAGTTTCCTTATGACTGTCTCAATATCCTCCAGGAGGCTATCCCTGCCTAAGTCAGCGGTGAGAAGGACAAGATCTGCCTCTCGAATAATCTCAGAAAGCCAGGGTTCCATGTACTCCCGGGTAATAGGAGGAGTATCCACCAACTGGATGTTAATGTTCTCGAACTTCATCATTCCCACCACGGTATCCCGGGTAGTAAAAGGGTAAGGGGCAACCTCGGGACTAGCACCCGTCAAAGAGGCTAGAATCTGAGATTTTCCCACATTAGACGGTCCCAGAAGGACCACCTGAGCTGCTCCCTCTCTAGCTACATGGTGGCTGTAGGTGCTTTTCCCGACCCTGGTCTTTTTTTGCATTTCACTCTTTAATCGGGAAATTTTGGCTTTAAGGTCTGCCTGAAGTTTATCCGTGCCTTTGTGCTTGGGCATAATGGCCCACATTTCTTTTAGAATAGCTAACCTCTCTTGGTTTATTTTGGCCAGCCGATATCTTCTCTCTGCCTCATAATATTGTGGAGGAAGGTTTGCTGGCATAACTTTCCCTTAACAGTCTACCTTTATTTTCATCGGGGCCTATCTGATCTCGAGGTCTGGATCATCCCAGAGGATTTCTTGTGCATCGAAGACTGGCCCCTCTTTGCAAACCCGAAGATAGCCGGATGTTCCCCTGATCACGCACCCCAGACAGGCTCCCAGACCACATCCCATTCTTTGCTCCAGGGATACCTGGCAGAAAAATCCCCCATGGGAAGAGAGTTCGGCTATTTTTCTTAACATGGGAACAGGGCCACAGCTATAAACAGCTAGAGATAAAGAAGTTTGAGATAAGATGAGTCTCTCAAAGAGAGCGCTCACCAAACCCTGATATCCCTCACTCCCATCCTCGGTGGCTATCATTACCCTCAGACCCAGGCTTTCCCAGTCGTCCTTACCCAAGATGAGTTCCTTATTTTTGGCGCCAAGGAGAGCGGTAACTTCCTTTCCCTGCCCCAGACGGGTAATTTCCTGGGCCACCATATAAAGAGGAGCCACTCCTATTCCCCCGCTTACAATAAAAATCTTGCTAAAAGCAGGCTCTACTTCAAAACCTTTTCCCAGAGGTCCCAAAAGATCGAGTTGATCTCCCCTCCTTTTCTTTGATAGGATCCTTGTTCCCCCACCCACCACCTGGTAAAGAATGTCAATTCTTCCTTGAGCGCATTTGTGGATGCTAAAAGGTCTTCTCAACAAGGGATCATGGTCGGAGCTGCATCTTATGTGCACAAACTGCCCTGGTCTGGCGTCTTTAGCAATTTGAGAAACCTCTAACTTCATCCGGTAATGCGCCTCACCTACCTTTTCATTGGATAAAACTCTGGCTTTTACCTGATACATAGAGCCAGTTCCTTCTAAAATTTACTCTCCCAACTTTACCTATCTATTCAGATGAGTGCCAAGATTTTCTTTTCCATGACCAAATTTTTTCCACCTCTTAAGGAGAGGTCTACTTCCTGATTATATCATTTATGCTGAAAGATTCAAGTTGACACTCATCATCCTTTCCGCTAGAATAAAGCATTCAAGACAGCCTCAATAATAGCTGCCCTGAGGTGTTTCTTGTTGGAAGATAGAGGGGATAAGGGGGTCCTCACCGAGTTCCTCAGTAAGAATCTTGCCAGAGGGCTGTCAAGAGGTTTTTCTCTTTGAAAAAAGACTCATTTTTTGTTCTGGGAATCGATGAAGCGGGTAGAGGACCCGTAGTGGGCCCTCTGGTCATTTGTGGAGTGCTGCTGAGGAAGTCGAAACTTGACCAACTTGCCGGAAGGGGAATAAAGGATTCAAAACTCCTGAGTTCATCTCGGCGCCAAACCCTTAAAGAGGAGATCGAGAGTCTGGCAGAGGGCGTAGAGATGGTCATTATTTCCCCCTCTGAGATAGATAGCTGCAATATAGGTGATTTAGAACTTAAGGGCATGGTAAAGCTAATCAATAGATTTCTTCCTGACCAGGTCTTTGTAGATGCTCTAACCTCTAGACCTGACTTGTACGAGAGAAAAATAAGGTCCCTCCTTTTTTCTAAGATAAGGGTGGAGCTGGTGGTAGAAAACCGTGCTGATAAGAATTATCCTATTGTGGGAGCAGCTTCCATTTTGGCTAAGGTAGAGAGGGATAGAAGAATTCGTTTTTTAGAGAAAAAATATGGGGCTCTGGGCTCTGGCTATCCTTCTGATCCAAGGACCATTGATTTTCTAAGGAATTATTTTCGTGTCCATGGGGACTTTCCTAGGGTAGTGAGGAGGAGATGGAGAACTATACAGAAACTAAAGGAAGAGAAACTGGTGAGAAAGAGAGGCAATAGAGATAGTTATTAAAAGCCAGGGCAAGTGGAAAGAGGTACTGGATAAATTCTTAAAAGAGCAGAGAAAAGGCCCTCTGGAAAATGGGTAAAGACAAAATAGTTTTTCTGGCAATTCTTATGACCGCTGTTCTTTTGCTCCTGTCAGGCTGCGAGGAGAAAAAAAAGAGAGAACCTTCAGGAAAAGAAAAAGAGGAACCTCTGCTTCTGGAAGCGGAGGGGGTAATCCTGGTGGGATGGGACGAAGAGGGAAGGAAAAGCTGGGAGCTTCAGGCTGATTCGGGAAAACAATTTGTCAATCAGATGATTCTTACCCAGGTAAAGATTAAGCTTCTTGAGAAAGGGAAGCCCGCTTCGGGAGGCGAAGCAGATAGGGTAGTGGTGGAGATTCGTACCTCTAATCTCCTTTTTGAAGGGAAAGTGAAGCTTATTTCCTATATCGATGGAGCCGAACTTCTCAGTTCTAATCTGCAATGGATAGCCTCGGAGAAGAAACTGGTCACAGAGGAGAGGGTCGTCTTTAAGAGAGGGGATCTCATAACAGAGGGGTGGGGTCTGGTAGCGGATCCTGAGTTAGGCCAGATAGAGATTAAGAGAGAAGTGGTTACCAGGTTAAGGACTGCCCAGCAAGAGCTTTCTTTTCAAGACCAAACCCCTTTAGGTTGAAGCATGTGTGCTACAAGAAGAGAGTTTGGGAGATTTATTTTTGAAATTGAGATGAAGGAGAGGGATAATGGCGAGGAGAATCTTTAGCTCAATGGGAGGAGTTATTGTTTTGATGATTGTATTCTCCGGATGGGTGTTTGCGGAGCAGCCCAAAGAGGAGCTGGCGGTCATATCTCAGCATCAGTGGGTAGATTACGCTAATAGAATTTTTATCTACCGGGGGGAAGTGAGGTTGGACTGGAAAGACCTGATAATGGAAGCCGACGAGATATCGGCCTATCTAACAGAGGAGAACACGCTGATGAAAATTGTGGCCAGGGGAAAGGTAAGGATAACCGAGAAGGCGGGAAAAAGAAAAGCTTTCTGCGAGCTGGCTACCTACACGCCTGAAGATGATAAAATGGTTTTGGAGGGCAGCGCGCAATATGAAGACGAATTTGGTAATACTCTCCTGGCGGACGAAATAATTCTGTGGAGGGGAGAGGAAAAAATGGAAGCAACAGGATCCCCGGTAAGAGCCACTTATTTTTTGGAAGAGGTAAAAGTTGATTCTCCGAGTGGAAAATCTGACTAAGGAATATCAAGGATGCCCGGTTGTAGATAAACTCTCCCTTGAGATGAAACAGGGAGAAGTAGTGGGTCTCCTGGGTCCTAATGGAGCGGGCAAGACTACCACCTTTCATATGATGGCGGGCCTGGTTAAACCAACCCAGGGAAGAATTTTCCTTGGAGATGAAGAAATTACGCATCTGCCTACTTACAAGAGAGCAAGAAAGGGTATTGCCTATCTTCCCCAGAGACCATCAGTCTTCCAGGGACTTAGTGTTAAAGAGAATCTCCTGGCAATCCTGGAGACTCTGGATCTGTCTGTAGGAGAACGGGAAGAGAAGGCCAAACTACTTCTCTCGGAGCTAGGAATTACTCATTTAAAGAATCAAAAGGCGTATCTTCTTTCGGGAGGGGAACGACGGAGGGTGGAGATAGCTAGAGCTCTGGTTACCAGTCCCTCTTTTATGCTGCTTGATGAACCCTTTGCCGGGATAGATCCCATAACTGTCTCAGACCTACAAACCATAATCTTTGATTTGAAAAGCAAAGACATAGGAATCCTTATTACTGATCATAATGTCAGAGAAACCCTGCAGATTACTGATTTTTCTTATATTATGCATCAGGGAGAGATTCTCATCGCCGGGAAAAGAGATGAACTCACCCGAAATAAGAAGGCCAGGAAGATATTTCTGGGGGAAAATTTCAAGCTGTAAGGTAGCCGGAAAAGTTTTCTCCCCCCTTTCCCCGGGGATAATGCTCATCATTTTATTTCTGGCCCTGCCTTGCTTTGCCTTCTCGGAGGTGCCCCGTCTCAACCTTCAGGCAAATCACCTTCGCTGGGTTAAGTCTCCTGCTTCCCTGATCGGTTGGGGAAAGGCGGCTCTTGAATACAAAGATATGCAGATTAAGGCTGAAAACATAGAACTGAATTTGGAAAGTCTGGATGTTGTGGCTGAGGGGGATGTGAATTTTAAGATGAAGATGCGCCAGGTCAAGGCCAGTCGTCTTGAATACAATTTGGGGAGCGAGGAAGGGGTGATTTTCTCCCCGGAAGGGAGTGAAGGACCTCTTTTCTACAGGGCAGAGAAGGCCTATCTTTATCCAGAGCTCGTAGAACTGAAAGATGCCTCTTTTACCACTTGCGATCTTTCCCTCTATCCCCACTATAATGTCAAGGCCCGGCAGGTCAAAATATACCTGGAGGAAGAAATTATCATGAGAAATGTAACCTTTTATCTGGGTAAAATTCCTTTATATTGGACTCCCTTTGTTATAAGACATTTCAAGGAAGAGAATCGAGTCCTTCTTCCCCGCATTGGCTATAGCCAGTTTTCCGGCTGGTACCTCAAGACGGGTTATTATTTATATGCCTCTTCCGACTTTCAAACCACCTTTCACCTGGATTATATGCAGAAGAGAGGATGGGCGGACGGACTGGATGTTTCCTACCGTCTTAAGAACGGTAGGGGAAGCATGCAGAGTTACCGGGTCAGGGAAAAAGATACCACGCAGCTCAGGTGGAGAGTAAAACTGGCGCATTACCAAGCTCTCTCTAAGTCTACCAGTCTTAGACTCCGCCTTGACCGACTCAGCGATGAAGGATTTTCTGAAGATTATTTTGGCGAAGAGTACAGAACCTCCTTCATAGCCTTGGATAAGCGTGGTTCCGCCTACAGCGCTCGCTTCGTGGTTGAAGCCAAGTTAAATCCTTTTCCTGAAGGGTTCGTGGAGCGCCTTCCCCACATTAGTCTTTATCTTTTGCCTCGAAGAATAGGAGGGACA
Source organism: Candidatus Aerophobota bacterium (assembly GCA_030602545.1). Lineage (GTDB taxonomy): Bacteria > Aerophobota > Aerophobia > Aerophobales > AE-B3A > SOJT01. The sequence continues at coordinate 20,062 of JAUVZN010000005.1, read as the reverse complement.
GCTCTCTATCTACAACAGGCAGGAGAAGTTACTAATTTCAGAAGAGAGAAAGAACAATTTTTGCGAGCTGACGCGGCCTCAGACCTTTCCTATCCATTTACAGCCTTTAGGTATTTTAAAGTAAGACCCAGGTTGGGATATCACTTTTTCTCCTATCAGTGGGGGGATGATAGAAAGATGCGGGGAATACCCTATCAGGAGCTAGGACTCTCTACCAGTCTCGAGACCCGTCTAGGAGATCTTACCTACAAATTTCGGCCTATCTTGAATTACTACCACTCTTCAAGGGGTGAAGATAATGAGGGCTACCCCTCATGGGTGAGGGAGATAATTGAGAAGAAGGAAAATCAGTATCCGGAGGACTTGATAAAAATTAAACTTGAGAATTCTCTATATCATGAAAAGTATGGAGGCGCTAAGGGCAACATAAGTTTTCAGTACTACCCAAAGGAGGAGAAATTTTCTCCTCTGGAAGGAAGATTTCGCTTTACTCCGCGTCTCCCCCACCTTAGCTATATTGATCTTTATCTTCTTTACCATCCCTACCAGGAGGAATACAAAGTAATAAAGGGTGGGGTAGGGCTGAAGAATAAAAATTGGAATCTTAGCCTGGGAGCAACAAAAGATATTGAGGAGGGGAGGTTTGATTTTGTGGCCCAGGGAAAAGTAACCCTGGGAGATAAGTGGAGATTTTCTGGATACTACAGGTACGATTTAGAGAATGAGGAAATTCGGGAAGAGAAATACTCTTTATGGCGAGATTTACACTGTCTGGCCACTCAACTGTCTGTGAAAATCTATCCTGAGAGAGAGTACTGGATTATGTTCTATATCAAAGCTTTTCCCGAAGCATGGATTAAGTTTTTTACCGAATCTTTTCCTCAAATTGGTGAAATGGAATATTCTGGTCTTTAGTTTAATTTTTTAAGGAGCGAGGAATGAAGGTTTTGGTGATAGGAAGTGGAGGAAGGGAACACACTATGTGCTGGAAATTATCCCAGAGTGCCAGATTGGAAAAACTCTATGCTATTCCTGGAAATGCAGGTATGTCAAAGATAGCTGAGTGCATTTCCCTGGACTATGAAAGTGGTTTTTCCCATGTGGCCGAATTCGTCCGTAAGGAAGGAATTGACTTTACTGTGGTAGGACCAGAGGCTCCCCTGGTCAATGGTATTGTCGATTATTTCGAAAAAAGAAGACTGTCTATCTTTGGTCCTTCAAAGAAAGTTGCCTGCCTGGAGGGAAGTAAAGTCTTTGCCAAAAGGTTTATGAAAAAATACGGTATCCCTACCCCCGACTTCCGGGTCTTTTCTGATTCAGATAAAGCCGTAGAGTATATAGAAAAAAGAGAGAAACCAGTGGTGGTAAAGGCTGATGGACTGGCAGCGGGCAAGGGGTCTCTGGTAACCAACACCAAAGAGGAAGCTGTGGATGCGGTAAAGTTAATCATGGAGAGGAGAGCCTTTGGTGATTCTGGTAAGAGGGTGGTGATAGAAGATCGACTTTGGGGTAAAGAAATCTCCTTTTTCGTTATCACTGATGGTGGGAGTGTTAAGCCTCTGGTTTCGTCTCAGGATCATAAGGCCATCTATGATAGTGACACAGGTCCAAATACAGGAGGCATGGGGTCTTACTCTCCTGCTCCCATTCACCCGTCTCTGTATAAGAAAATCATGGGAAGGATAGTCCTTCCCACTTTAAGGGGGATGAAGAAGGAAGAGAGAACCTATCGGGGGGTACTCTATATTGGGCTAATTATTGAAAAAGAAGAACCAAAGGTTTTGGAATTTAATGTTCGGTTTGGGGACCCAGAGACCCAGGTAACCTTTCCTCGTCTAAAAGGTGACCTGCTAGAGCTTTTGTTAGCCGTGCAGGAGGGCAGCCTGAATCAGATAAATCTTGAGTGGCGTTCTCAGGCAGCTGTTTGTGTCGTCCTCGCTTCTGGAGGCTATCCGGATAAATATGCGACGGGTAAGGAAATTAAGGGATTGGATAATCTGGCCGGAATAAAAGGGATATTCCCCTTTTATGCCGGGGTAAAGAAAGAAGGAGAGCGACTATTCACCGATGGAGGTAGAGTGCTAGGAATAACGGCTACAGGTAAGGATTTGAGGAGGGCCATCCGGAAAGCTTACCAGGCGGTAGAAAAAATCCACTTTGAGGGGGTATACTATCGCAGAGACATCGGCTTCAAAGGCTTGAGGCCTTAGAATCTCGCTAACCGTCCGGACATATGTCCTAAACGGAAAGTATTAGTATCCAGGAGATTTATACGGGTATGGAGGGGAAACTCCCGACGTATTCTTGACAAAGGATATGCAATTGTATAGAATAGAAGAGTCAAAAGCATGGGAATCAGGAGGTTGAAATGTTCCAGATCTTGAGGAGTAGTTGGTTGATGATCCCCCTGGGAATCTGTTCTATAATGGCTCTGGCCATCATAATTGAGAGGTTTATCAGCCTGAGGGTTATTGAGGCTGTGGCGGATAGGTTTGTGTTGAGAACTCGAGAAATTCTGAAGGGTGCAGAACCTAGAAAGGTTGACAAGATATTGGCTCTATGTGAGATGACTTCCTCTCCACCAGCCCGCGTTCTCGAAGCCGGCATCAGGAAAAAAGATCAGGGGAGAGATGAGACAAGAGAAGCTATTCAGGATGCAGGGTCCCTGGAAATTCCTCATCTTGAAAGATATTTGAGGATTCTGGGAACCGTTGTCACTATTACCCCTCTTTTGGGACTACTGGGAACGGTGGTGGGGATGATAAGGGTTTTTAATGTTATTGCCATCCAGGGAGTAGGGGATCCAGGAGCCCTGGCCGGCGGAATCCGGGAGGCTCTCTATACAACGGCTGTGGGCCTGAGCATCGCCATACCCAGCCTGGTATTTTACAACTATTTTCGTCATCGAACGGACAGACTTATCCGAAGAGTGGAAGGGCTTGCCAGTGAATTCATGGATTTACTGGGGGGGAAAGAGACATGAGATTCCGTCGTCCCAGAACAAGGGGAGAAACAACCCTGATAAATCTTACTTCTCTCATTGATGTTGTTTTCCTCCTGCTCATTTTCTTTATGGTTTCCACATCATTTGCTCTCATTCGAGGGATAAAGGTGGATCTGCCCACTACCACTACTCCTCAAGAGAAGATAGAGCAGAATATTGTTATTTCCGTTACCAAGGAGGGTAAAATCTACCTGGGTAAGAGACAGATCAGCAAGACAGAACTGGTAAAAACATTAAAAAGACAAATTGGGAAGAAAAAGAGTTTAGTGGTCATCAATGCTGATAAAGATACCCGACACGGCATGGTGGTGGAAGTTATGGATCTTGCCAAACAGGGCGGAGCGGGTAAACTAGGGATTCTCACCACATCAAAGAGGAGGTGAGAATGCATGGGTGAAGGGCGCCGATTTAAACTGAGTCTTTTGATCTCTTTCGGTATTCATTTATGTCTTATTCTCTTTCTGCCTGAGCTAAGGTTTGCTTCTCCCCCACCACCAGAGTATGTGGAAGTTACTCTCATTAAACCGACCCCTATTCAAGTAAAACGTCCAGCCATCAAGGTCTCTCAGATACAACCTAAGAAAGTTCAGCCAAAGCCTGAGAAGGTTAAAGCAGAGCCTGCCAAGGTTAAGGTGGAAGCGGTAAAGGTTGAGGCAGAAATACCCAAAGCTGCGACGACAGCGGATCTGAAGGTAGAAGTGAAGCCTAAGGCTCCTCCCACGATGCCTCTTCTGGGGATCTCTGGTGGACCTGGGGAGAAACTCCCCGTCTCTCCCCCTCTGGTAAAGTGGGAAAGCCCAACCAGGATACCCATTCCTTTCGTTGAGGAAAAACCATCTCTGGGAAGAGGAACGGGAGATGAAGGTCCCCTTTTCCCTGGTATGAGAAGAGGGGTCTCCAAAGAAAGACAGGTTCTTCCCGCTCCTGGTGGAGAGAAATTGCCTGCTAAAGTTCCCTTCTATGTTAAAGGAGATTTAGGTTATGAGGGGGAAGGAGCTGAGGGAGGAGAAGGAGTTTCACCTGGAAGGATCAAAGGACCTGCGGGGGGAAGAGGAATTCAAAGGAGACGTGAGCCTTCCTATCCAGCCTGGGCAGAAGCTTCTGGGGTGAAGGGCGAAGTGGAACTGAAGTTTTGGGTCAGCCCCGCTGGGGAGGTAAGCGAAGTAGAAGTGTGGAAGACATCCGGATGGTCAGGATTTGACAGCTCTGCATCTCAAGCTCTCAGGCAGTGGAGATTCGAGCCAATCGAGGAGAAGGAAAGACAGTGGGGAATTATCTCCTTTGTTTTTGAATTTGAAGAGCAAAGAGGTTGAGAGCTCTCCTACCTGGATGAACTAATCTCATTTCCTTTCTTAAAATCCTAAAAACATCGACTCCGGGAAAGATTGACAGAACCAAGGTATAGTTTATAATTGGGCTAGATGAGGTCAAAAAGCAAGGAGAAAAAGGAGAGTTTTTGTGCAAGAGGCTAAATTTGAACTCGTCAGCGGGTTCCATCCCCGGGGGGACCAACCTCAAGCTATTGAAAAGCTCACTGAAGGGATAAGGAGGGGTCTGAAGAGACAGACACTAATAGGAGTGACCGGCTCCGGCAAAACCTTTACCATGGCCAATGTGATTGAAAGAGAAGGAAAGCCTTCCTTGGTCATCTCCCATAATAAAACTTTGGCTGCTCAACTATTCAGCGAATTCTCTACTCTATTTCCTTACAACAGGGTGGAATATTTTGTCTCTTACTATGATTATTACCAACCCGAGGCCTACATTCCCCAGACCGACACTTACATTGAAAAGGATGCATCCATCAACGATAAGATTGATAGGATGCGTCATTCAGCTACTCGCTCTTTGCTGGAACGTCCGGATACTATCATCGTTGCCAGTGTCTCCTGCATCTATGGACTAGGGTCACCTGAGGACTATAAAGAAATGCTCCTAAGGGTGAAGGTGGGCGAGGAGGTATCTCGAAGCTTTATTCTTAAAAAGCTGGTGGAGATGAGGTATGAACGGAACGATGTGGATTTCTCCCGGGGGAAATTTCGAGTGAAAGGAGATATCATTGAACTATTCCCTGCCTATGAAGAGGAGGCAGTTCGCATAGAGCTGTGGGGAGATGAGATAGAAAAAGTCTGTCTTTTTGATCCTCTTACCAGAGAGGTGAAAGGTGATCTTCTAGAGGTCTACGTATACCCTGCCACCCACTATCTCGCTCCACCGGATAGACTCGACTATGTCCTCCAGTCCATTGAGAAAGAGCTCAAGCAAAGGCTAAGGGAGCTTTACTCTCAGGGAAAACTCCTGGAGGCTCAGAGACTGGAGGCAAGAACTAACTATGATCTGGAGATGATAAGAGAGGTGGGATATTGTACAGGTATAGAGAATTACTCCCGCTATTTTTCCGGAAGAGCTCCGGGAGAGCGTCCTGCCTGTCTGATTGATTATTTTCCCAAAGACTACCTCCTCTTCATCGATGAGTCACACCAGACCATCCCTCAGCTCCATGCCATGTACGGAGGGGACAGGTCGCGGAAGGATAATCTGGTGGAATACGGATTCCGGCTGCCCTCAGCTTATGATAATCGTCCCTTAAAATTCTCTGAGTTTGAGTCCCTAATTAATCAGGTTATTTATGTCTCTGCCACTCCGTCCAGTTATGAACTCAGGATAAGCTCACAGATTGTTGAGCAGCTTATCCGTCCTACTGGTTTAGTGGATCCCAAAATGACCATAAAACCGGCTGTCCAGCCCATAGACGAGCTTTTAGGAGAGATTGAGGCCAGGGTAAGAAAACATCAGAGGGTTCTGGTAACCACTTTAACCAAGAGGATGGCCGAGGATCTTACTGAGTACCTGGAAGACTTTGGGGTAAAGGTAAGGTATCTGCATTCCGAAATTGAGACCCTTGAGAGATCAAAAATTTTGAGGGAGCTAAGGTTAGGGGAGTTCGATGTTCTGGTAGGGATCAACCTTTTGCGGGAGGGATTAGACCTGCCAGAGGTTTCTCTGGTGGCTGTTCTGGATGCGGATAAGGAGGGTTTTCTCCGATCAGAAACCTCCCTAATTCAGACTGCGGGCAGGGCAGCTCGTAATGTGGAGGGCGAGGTGATCCTCTATGCTGATGAGGTGACCCCGTCCATGAAACGAGCCCTGGAGGAAACACAGAGAAGACGAAAGATTCAACTGGAATATAATAGAAAGCACGGCATTACCCCTCAAACTATCCATAAGGCCATTCTGGCTGATATTCAAACCCGTGCCGTGGAAATGGAGGAAGATCAAGCAGTTCTGGTAAGGGAGAGAGCCGCGGCATATACTCCTTCTTCAGAAATTCCTCATCTGCTGAGGTTGATGAAGAGGGAAATGAGGAAAGCAGCGGAAAATCTGGAGTTCGAAAAGGCAGCCGGGCTGCGGGATAGAATACGGGAGCTGAGCAAAGCCTGGAAGCATCAGAATTTCAACAGAAACTCTGATGATTGAAAGCAAGGGGAAAAATTCTTTACTAGGACCCGAAATATCTGCATTATAGGAATTCAGAGATTCTAATGGGACGAGGAGCTTTTGAATATCCTGTGAAATTGAGAACGAGAAGGAGGGACATATGGTCAGTGGTCTAGCTTTGGCTTTAATGGGAGCAGGACTAGCTGTAGGACTAGCTGGAGCAGGTTCAGCGATTGGCATTGGCTATGCTGCTCAAGCCAGTGCAGGGGGGATGACTGAGAGTCCGGAGAATTTTGGAAGATTTCTCATCCTCACCGCTCTGCCCGGTACTCAGGGAATATATGGCTTTATCGCCGCTTTCCTTTTGATGATGAAGATAAACATCTTGGGAGGAGCTGTGGTTGACTTGAATGTGGCTCAGGGATGGAGCCTCTTTGCTTCGGGTCTACCTGTAGCTATAACAGGCTTAGTTTCCGCCATTCACCAGGGAAAAGTTTGTGCTGCGGGAGTAGGGCTTACCGTCAAAAGGCCGGCTGATTCCATGAAGGCTATGGTCCTGGCTGTATTTGTAGAATTTTATGCCGTATTGGGACTTCTGGTGACCATTTTCTTGATTAATGGGGTAAGAATTTAGCTGTAGCCTGATAGAACAAGGACTTCGGAGGAAGTGATATGGGTCTAGAAGAGATCATAAAAGAGATAGAAGAGAAAGCTGATAAAGATGTAGAAAAAATGAAGAAGCAGCTACAGGAAGAGAGAAAGAAAATTCTAAAGATAGCAGAAGAAGAAGCTCTGAGGGCCAGGAAAGAGATTATGAAAAGATTGGAGAAAGAAGCAGAATCGATGAAAAGAGAGCGAATAATTAGGGTGAAGGTAGAAGAGAAAAAGAAACTCCTCGCTTTAAAAAGAAAACACCTGGCCGAATCCTTTAAGCAGGCCGAGGAAGAACTGAGGAGTCTTAGCAAGCAGGAATATATGTCATTGATGAAACGACTTCTCGTCTCCAGCATCGACTCAGGGGATGAGGAAATTGTTATCTCTGTCCGGGATGAAGAGTGGGTGAAGGGAGATTTCCTGAAAGAATTAAGAAAGAGTCCAGAAAAGAAGGAAGGATGGAAGGAGTTAAGACTCACCGCCGGCCTGAGAGAAGGAGAAAGGGGTTTCATCCTGAAAAAGGAGGGGGTGCATCTAAACTACACCTTTTCCAATCTTTTCCTTCTTCTAGGGGAGGAGTTAGAAATAGAGGTAGCCAATAGATTACTTGGCTAAAATCAGTTTCTATCTTGAGCTTGCGAGAGAGTAAGAAAATGAGTGTAGGGTTAATTATGGCAGGTGGCTTCGGGAAGAGGTTGTGGCCCGAGAGCAGGATAGCTCATCCCAAGCAGCTTTTGAGTTTTGGGAGTGGAGAGAGCTTTTTGCAGGCTGCTTATCGTAGAACCTGCAGTATCTTTGGGGTTAAGGAAACCTATCTAGTCCTCAGAGAAGAGCTGAAAGAGAAAGTTCTCTCTCACCTTCCCTCGGTTCCGCCGGAGAATATCATTGTTGAACCCCAGGGAAGAGATACGGCTCCCTGTATTGGATTTGCCAGCGTGTGGCTTGAGGCCAGGAAGGGAGATGTTTCTATGGTGGTGCTACCTTCGGACCATTTTATCAGAGATGAGGAGAAGTTCGCTCGGGCCATTCGGGCTGCAGCCCAGATGGCCCAAAAAGATTATCTGGTGACTATTGGCATTAAGCCCACCCGAGCCGAAACCGGTTATGGTTACCTGGAATTAGGAAAGGAAATAGACGAGTGGGATGGAGTTCCTGTTTTTGAAGTAGAAAGATTTACCGAAAAACCATCCCACAAGAAGGCTAAAGAGTTCTTTGAACAGGGAAACTTCCTTTGGAATGGAGGAATCTTTGCCTGGAAAAGCAGCGTCATTCTCCAGGAAATGAAGAAGCATCTGCCAAAATTATATAGTGGTCTGGTGCGGATTCAGAAGGCTCTAGGAACTTCGGAAGAAGAAAAAATCATAAGGGGTGTATATCCCTCCCTTCCTAAAATTTCCATAGATTATGGGATAATGGAAAAAGCAAAGGGGGTAGTGGCCATACCGGGGGATTTCTTCTGGGATGATATAGGTAACTGGCAGGCTTTGGAGCGGGCCTTCACCAAAAATGAGCATGGTAACATTATCAGAGGATTGGTCGAGGAAGAGGAAACTAGTAATTGTATCTTCATCAATCGGGAGAATAAAATTTTGGGAGCAATTGGAGTTTCTAACCTCATTGTTATCAATACGGAAAATGGTATTCTGGTGGTAAGGAAAGAACAAGCAGGTAAAGTGAGGAATTTGGTTGATAGACTCCTTGCAGATAGAGAAAAAAGAAAATACGTATGAGGCAAGTGATGAGGAGGAGCGAAAGAAGTCTGAAGAAGAAAATCAAGGAAGAAGAGCTTGATGGCCTTATGATTACAGAGGCTCATAATGTTTTCTACCTTACGGGCTCCCGGGTACAGGGAACAGGCCTTGTAACACAGGAGGAGAATTTCCTTATCGTCTCCCCAGTTTTTGCCGAAGAAGCCAGGATCGAACTCAAGGGATGGGAGATAGTTGTCCATGCGGGGAGACTGGATGAAATCCTGGAAAGAACCTGGGGAAAGAGAGGCAGCCGGCTGGGTTTTGAAACTTTCAATTTGTCCTATGATGAATACGAGAGGCTATCTCGAATAGAGAATATAGAGCTTATCCCCTGCCGGGGATGGGTGGAAGAGCTGAGAATGATAAAGGATGAGGCGGAACTCGCTCGAATGGAAAAATCCACTAAAGTGGCTCATTCTGCTTTTGAATATTTGGAAGGCAAACTGAAGGTAGGAGTGAGCGAGAAGGAAATATCTCAAGAGGTAGCATGCTTTCTAAGAAGGAGATCTGAAGGGGAGGCTTTCCCATCTATAGTTCTCTTTGGAGACAGAACCTCCCTTCCCCATGGTAGACCCAGTGAGAGAAAATTAAGACAAAACGAGGTGGTTTTGGTGGATCTAGGAGCCAAGGTAGAGGGTTACTGCTCTGATTTGACCAGGACTTTTTTCTTTGGTCAGGTCCAAAGGAAATGGAAGAGAATTTTTGATCTTGTAACCCAGGTCCAGAGGCAAGCAATGGAGGAGATAAAACCTGGAGCTAGATTGAGCGAAATCAATGAAATGTTAAAGGAGAGAATGGAAAAGGCTGGATATAGAGAATCTTTCTTACACAGAGGGGGTCATGGGATCGGAATCGACGTTCACGAGGCGCCTTTCTTCAATCCTGACTCCAAGCATATATTCAGGGAAGGTATGGTAGTTACTGTGGAACCGGGAATTTATCTTCCTGGAGAAGGAGGGGTGAGAGTGGAAGAAATGGTGGTTGTTACAAAGAGAGGAAACAGGGTTCTCTAATGATTACTGCCAATGATCTTCGCCAGGGCATGAGAGTGGAGGTGGAAGGGGTGCTCTACCAAGTGGAGGAATTTCAGCACGTGAAACGCGGCCGGGGTGGAGCCTTTGTACGGACCAGACTGAAGAACCTCCAAACCCAGCAAATCATCCGGAGGGTTTTTTCTCCAACAGAGAGATTAAAGGACGCCTTTATTGAAGAAAGGGAAGTTCAGTACACTTACCAGAAAGATGGAATTTTTCATTTTATGGATTTAGAAACTTTTGAGGAAAAAGCTATATCGAAAGAGATTCTTGGTCCCCGGACAAATTTTCTTAAAGAAAACATTAAGGTAACTCTTGAGCTCTATGAGGGAAGGATAGTCCAGGTTGAGCTTCCCACCTTTGCGGAACTTGAGGTGAAAAAGGCTCCCCCAGGAGTCAGAGGAGACACAGTAGGCTCAGCTAATAAGCTGATTGTTTTAGAGTCAGGCTATAGCCTGCAAGCTCCCCTTTTTATCAAAGAGGGAGATATAGTGCGCATCGATACCAGATCTGGCCGATATGTCGGTAAGAAATAGATAAAGAAGAAACTGAAGAGGGAAAAAGATGGATTTAAATCAGCTTAGAAAGGTCATTGAGATATTTGAGTCTTCCTCTCTTTCGGAGCTCGAAATTGAGGAAAAAGGAATCCGCTTCCGATTGGCTAAGGGGGGTGCTCAAGAGATTGAAGTAGAGAAGGAGGTTCCTCATCTTAAGAGGAAGAGAGGAGTGCAGAGGGTAGAAGGGGGAAAGAAAGAATTGGTTGCGGTACGCTCTCCACTGGTGGGAACATTTTATAGGTCTCCGTCACCCGATGAGGGTCCTTTTGTAGAAGTGGGGGATGGGGTAAAAACCGGCGAGACTCTGTGTATCATTGAAGCTATGAAGGTCATGAATGAGATAACCTCGGAAGTTGAAGGTAGAGTTAGAGAAATTTTGGTAGGTAACGGACAACCAGTGGAATACGATCAACAGCTGTTCTTAATAGAGGAGACCTAGGTGTTCACGAGGATTCTCATCGCTAATCGGGGAGAGGTAGCCTTGCGTATCATCAGGGCCTGTAAAGAGCTGGGGATAGAAACGGTGGCGGTATTTTCCAAGGAAGACGAAAAATCGTTGCCGGTAAGATTTGCGGATGAGGCTATTTGTATTGGGCCGCGAGAGCCAGCGGAAAGTTATCTTAATGTTCCCCGCATAATTAGTGCCGCTGAGGTAGCCGGGGCAGAGGCCATTCATCCCGGATATGGATTCCTGGCCGAAAATGAACATTTTGCCGAGGTCTGTCGTTCCTCAGGTGTCGGGTTCATTGGTCCCAGCCCCGAGGTCATCCAGAAACTAGGCAACAAAGTTGAAGCGCGTAATATGGTGTCTGGAGCAGGTATCTCTGTGATACCGGGTTCAGAAAATATAACTAACAGCAAAAGAGAAGTTGAAAAGGTCATCTCTGAAATTGGCTATCCAGTGGTGCTCAAGGCAGCTCTGGGAGGGGGAGGAAGAGGAATGCGGGTGGTGCGCCATGGAAAAGATTTGGATGTTCTTTTTGATCTGGCCAGGCAAGAAGCCAAAATCTCCTTTGGGAAACCGGATCTTTATGTAGAGAAATATTTACAGAGGGCTCAACATATTGAATTTCAGATCCTGGCTGATGAATTTGGAGCCCTTGTCCATTTCGGAGAGAGAAATTGTTCCATCCAGAGGAGGTATCAAAAACTCGTCGAGGAGTCCCCTTCCCCGGGTCTGGATGAGGATCTGCGTGAGAAGATGGGGCTGGTGGCGGTAAAGATTGCTAAGGAATTGGGCTACACAGGGGTAGGAACAATAGAGTTTCTCCTGGATGAGGATATGAAATTTTATTTTATGGAAGTAAATACTCGTCTTCAGGTAGAGCATCCGGTGACAGAAATGGTTACCGGCAAGGATTTGGTCAAGGCTCAGATCAGAATTGCGGGAAGGGAGCCTCTTGGCTATAGCCAGGACGAGGTGAAGATTGAGGGATCGGCTATAGAGTGCCGCATTAATGCGGAGGACCCGGAAAGAAATTTTGCCTCCAGCCCCGGTGAAATTACCGCTTTCCATATCCCCGGTGGCCCTGGGGTAAGGGTGGATACCCACATCTTTTCCGGCTATCATATTCCCTCCTCCTATGATTCTCTTTTAGCTAAACTGATTACCTGGGGGGGAGACAGGGAGGAGGCCCTGGTTCGAATGAGAAGGTCTCTGGAGGAGTTTGTGGTAGAAGGTATAAAAACCACCATTCCCTTTCACCAGCAGATAATAGAGAACCCACTTTTCAGGAAAGGCGAGTTTCACATCAATTTTGTGGAAGAGGAGCTCGCGAAATAGATAAGAAAGTTACTCTGGAGCTTATCGAAAGGGCTCTTTCCCAGATTCAGGGAATTTATTCTGTTAAAAAGGACCTCTGGGGGAAGGGAATCAAAATGAAGGACTCGGAAAAGGGTTTGGATATCTTCCTGGCCCTTATAGTTGAAGAGGGAACCCTCATTCCCCAGGTGGTGGAGGAGGTACAGAAGAAAGTGAGCGAAGAGGTACAAAGGAGCCTGGGCACTTCGGTAGCCAGGGTGAATATTAAAATAAAGGGAATAAAGTTTTCAAGTAAATAATCTGTAGGAGGCCAAAATGCGATTTTATCAAAAAATAATAGTGGGGGTCGGGTTCGTCGCTTTAGCTGCCTTTTCCTTAGGAGGAGTTCTGGTGGCTGTGGGTGTTTTTTCTCGATTCGTGGTTGTGGCAGCCGTCAGCGCCCTGGAACAGGATCCGGTGACCAGGTTAGTCTCACTGGCTGTTTTTCTATTTCTGTTAGGGATGAGTATTTATTTCCCCTTTTCCTTTAGACGGAAAGCTCAAAAGGCAACTATTGGCCTGAAAAATCCCTTGGGACAGGTTGAGATTTCCCAGAAGGCCATTTCTGAGTTTATCCAGCGAATCGGTAAAGAACTAGAAGGCGTGGAGGATCTAGAAGCAGGTGTCAAATCCAGCGAGGAGGGAGTGGATGTTTATCTGACACTATCCGCTCAGGCCAAAGGGGAGATTCCCAGGCTCATAGATGAACTCCAAACGGTAGTAAAAAACTATCTTACCAGTACCATAGGGATTGAGAATGTAAGGGAGATAAAGGTTAAAGTAGCTAAGATCCTTTGAAATTATGGCTTTTCTCTCTAGAGTAAAAGGTAGGAAACTTTTAGCTGTTGTCCTGTGTATCGGCTTTTTTCTTTTGCTGATTCAGCCTTTCAGCCTGGCTGAGTTCAATAACCCTGAGCTTCACTGGAGAGTGATAGAAACTCCTCATTTCCTCATCCACTATCATGAGGGTGAGGAGGTGTTTGCCCAGGAATCAGCCAGGATTGCTGAAGAGGTTTATCCCTCCATTACTTCTGACCTGGGATATTTTCCTATCCCAAAGATTCCCATCATTATTGAAAATATCAGTGATATTACCGGGGGTTACACCTCGCTCCTCGTAGGTAAGATAGTCATTCAGGCTCAGTCCGATCCTGCCAGAACCTCGGGAACTCTCTCCTGGCCTAGAGAAGTTATTGCCCATGAGCTTACCCATTTGGTTATGATTGCTGCACTTGGAGAGTCTATCCTGCCCTTAAGGAGAATAATGGGTAATCTGGTCCTGCCTATGTGGTTTATAGAAGGGTTAGCCCAGTTTGAAGCAGAAGAGTGGCATTCCTTAAAGGAGATGCAGGTCGGTCAGGCTTCGCGAGAAGGAAAAGTTTTGTCTGAGGCAGACCTGGGAGCTTTTTATTTCTTTGATGGATCTGGAAGAACAGCCGGTTACTACCAATCCGATAGTTTTGTTCGCTATATCTTCCAGACTTACGGAAGGGATAAAATAGCCGGGATTCTCTCTCATCTTCGCAGACAACCTATTTTTCAGTTGGTGGGAGAGGTGGGTCTGGTGACTGGTGAGGGCTTGCTGTATCCTAGCCCTCGTTTTCTTAGCTTCAATGAGGCCTTGGTGGAAGTCATAGGCAAAGACAGCTCCACTTTATACGCCGAATGGCGAAATTGGATAGAAGAAAAGTACTCCTCCCAGAGGGAATCAGAGGATCTTCTCTTCCTTCCCGAGAAACTCCTGGTCTCCTGGGGCAAAAGATCTCAACATCCCGTATTCTCTTCCCGGGGTGATAGGATAGCCTTCGTTTCTAATCAAGGCTATGACTATGCTATTTTTGACCTTTACCTCATGGATCTTAAGACGAGGAAGATGAAAAAGCTGGACCGAATGGTTGATCCCTACTTTAGTTTTTCTCCTGAGGGAGATAAGATTATTTATGCAAAGACTCGGTTCTATCCTCCTAAAAGAGCTTTTTTCGCCGATCTTTATGAGGTAGATGTGGAAAGTGGCAGGATGAGAAGGCTCACCTTTGGGCTGAGGGCTAGCCAGCCCAGTTTTTCCCCGGATGGAAAGAGGGCATTATTGGTAAAGAATGAGGGAGGAAATTCTAATCTCTACTTTCTGAACATGAGTACAGGAGAGGTTCTTCCTTTGACCGATGATAGAGATGGTCTCACCCAGAACTTCTCTCCCTCTTTTTCTCCTCGAGGTGATAGGATTGTTTTCGTCTCTTCCAGAAGGGGGCAAAGAGATATCTATCTTCTGGATCTAGAAAGCCAAAAGATCATCTCCCTTACCTCGGATCAAGCCGATGATCGCTCTGCGGTTTTCTCTCCTGATGGGAGGAGGGTTTACTTCATCTCTAATCGTACAGGTGGTGTTTTTAATCTTTTTTCCATAGACCCTGAAGGGAGGGAGAAGATCAGGCAGTACACCCGTGTAGATAGCGGAGTCTTTGAGCCTAATATCTCCCCGGATGGGGAAAGAATCCTTGTCTCGGCATATAAAGAGGGAAAGTTTAATCTGTATCTTTTGAGCCTGGAGGATCTTATAGAGGTTAAGCTTTCGAATCATAATGAAGGGAGGACTCAAAGTCTCGAGGTTGAATATAGGGAGGAGGAAGCCGGCAGGAAAATCTACCCGTCCTTTTCTTATCATCCCTCTCTTAAACTTCACTATATCCTCCCCTGGTTTTCTTTTGGCCCGGAAGGATCTTTTTTTTCTCTGGAAGGGTACGCCTCTGATTATCTGGAGAGGCACAATCTTCATTTTTCCACTCTTCTGGGAGGGGATATTCAAGATGTTCAATACGATTTGTCTTATATCAACCGGGCCTTCGAGCCAACCCTCTGGGGGAATCTTTACAAGGTAAGAGGATATAGGATTTTTCGCGGGGATTTCTACCCTACCCAGGTAGAAGGAGCAGGGGTAGGATTGGCCTATTATCTCAGCAATAAGCAAGGAATAGGAATCGATTTTTCCACTCGTTTTCTGGATACTTATCTGGCTAGTGCATCTGGCCAGTTGGATTGGTGGCGGGGTAGGGTTAGCAGCCTGGGAGCGGTATGGGTGTTATCGGACATGCTGCCCGTTGCCGATCCTGAACTTCACCCAAGAGGCAAGATGCTGAGGCTGGGTGCGGAATATTCCAGTAAAGCCTTAGGGAGCGATTTAGAATATACTGCCTATAAGGGGGAATTTCGCGGCTATGGGAAGATAGGCGGGGGTGGGAGTTTGGCCCTGCGCGTCCTGGCAAAGAAAATTGAAAATAAACAGGATTTTCCCAAGATTCTCTTTTCCCTGGGCTCAAATCCCTATTTTCTGGGATGGGATTCTCTTAGAGGTTATCCCCGAGATTGGGTGGTAGTGGGGGAGAACCTTTTACTTTCCTCCCTGGAATATAGATTCCTCCTGATGAGGAGAATGGGAGGATCTCCTGTCTTTTATCTGGATAGATTAGGGGGAGCTTTATTTTTCGATATGGGAGATGCCTTCTCGGATGGAGAAAAGTTAGAATTAAAAAGGGACTTGGGGCTGGAGCTTCGCCTTCGGACTCTTCTCTTTGGCAAAAGCTCTCTTACCTTAAGATTAGGTATAGCCTGGCCCCTGGATGAAGAGGAGAAAAGAGCCAGGGTATTCTTTGCCATAGGAGAGGCTTTTTAGTGAATAGGCAAGAGGATCTAAGTCAGGGAAGCTTCACCTTAATAGAGCTCTTAATAGTAGTGGCTATCATAACTGTTTTATCTACCCTTGCGGTGGTCAAAACACCTTCCACAAAAATCTAACCCTTCCAATTGATATTTCTATCACCACAGCAGTCAGAATAACAAGGAGAAACTACAACAAGGGTCAGCCTCTTATCAGGGCTTCTTATGTAAGCTTATATCCCTCGCAAATACGAAAGCTAAAGGAAGTGGCAGAAAGCGAGGGAAAGGCGGTAGCCGAACTGATAAAGGAGGCAGTCAGAAGGTTTTTGGGTAAGCCGCTGTACGAGAGAAACACCTTCGATTTCGCTCGTTCTTCAACCAGGGGTGTGGAGAGAATCTATCCGCGACTTCCGAGATCGGATTGGGATGCACTAAACGGGATCTCCACGAGCACTAATAGGCCCAGGACTGAGCTAGTCAGAGAGGCCGTGGACGAGTATCTGAGAAACTCAGCATAAATCGAGACTGGCCTTATTTTATATTGACAGGCACCACTAGATACTCTCCGAACTCTCCTAGTCTGTTCACTTCGGTTTTTGAAAGTGGTGTCAGTCTTTATCCCCGGGGTAGTCCAACATATCCTACCCTTCTACCAGGGCTGTCTTACATAGCCATCGTACAGCCCCTCTCTTTCTCTTCTCAGCACGTGATTGACATGGATAGACGCAGTGGACTCATAATGCAAAAACACCGAATCTCGAAATAAGCCTAAAGAGAATAAAATCGAGTCCCAGCTAGTTCTTACACTCCTTTTCTTTCCTCACCAATTTGTACCAGTTTGTATGATTTTGTACCTCACATGGACACCATTTCGACATCAAGAATACTCAAAATACATCCAGGCTAATTATTTGAAAGAGGAGCATCTGAAATACGATAACGTCTACTTGTCGTTCTCTATTGCACCTTGCTTGACAAATATTTCCTCCTTTACTATGATGGAAGTACGCCAGGGGATACCCGGGTATGGCTGCCAGAAAAGTGGCTCTTTGATAATTCTTCAAGACGCAGGAATGACATAACCGATAAAGGCAAACTGTTCGAAAGAATAGGGCGCAAAGCCACAGGTCTTATTAATGGTAGCTGGGCCACCGAAGTTATGTTGTAAGCAATAACCGCCCATTCTTTCGAATGAAAGAATGGGTTTTTTTATTGAATGGTCTTCTAAACTAGTAGAATAGCTACAAAAAAGGGCTCTCAATCTACCAGCCCCTTTCTTTGACCAGGAATCAGGGTTGCACCAAATCCCACCCAGGGGATGAGAAAGGAGCCTTTAGAAGATGCTACTCACCCAAAAGAGAAGTGAGAAAGTGCCAACACACATATGAATAGGTGATCCTGATAAGCTTTTCATAGCTCCACAAAGCTCGGATCATAATCTTTGCCTCTAGCAGAGGTCATACCAGGAGGTCCAAATGAATAAAGGAAACTCAGCTTCTCTTTCAGCATCCTTATTATTGATTTTGGGTATCTGTCTAGCTCTTACGCCCACCACCGCTAAGGCCAATGAGGCCGAAAAGTACTACATCCCCGGAAGTAGCGAGATTTACGAGGAGCACCCTGTCGGGACATACACTCTCACCACAGATGTATCCGGGGAGATAGTGATAGAGCAAAATGACTTGACCCTGGATGGAGCCGAATATACGGTAACCGCACCCGTCCAAGGGGAAGGATACGGAGTTTACCTTTATGACAAAACAGGGGTTACCATCAAGAATCTCACTGTTGAGAACTTTGAGTATGGAATCTACCTCGAGTCTTCCAGCGACAACACCCTGGAAGGCAACACCGCCTCGAACAACGACCGGTATGGAATCTACCTCGAGTCTTCCAGCGACAACACCCTGGAAGGCAACACCGCCTCGAACAACTCCTCGCGTGGAATCGGGCTCGACTCTTCCAGCGGCAACACCCTGGAAGGCAACACCGCCTCGGACCATTACAACAGTGGAATCTACCTCGACTCTTCCAACAACAACACCCTGGAGAACAACACCGCCTCGGGCAATCACCACTTTGGAATCTTCCTCAAATCTTCCAGCAACAACACCCTGAAAGGCAACACCGTCTCGAACAACTCCCGGTATGGAATCTACCTCGACTCTTCCAACAACACCCTGACAGACAACACCGCCTCGAACAATGCCTGGGGAATCTACCTCGACTCTTCCAGCGGCAACATCCTGGAAGGCAACACCGTCTCGGGCAACATCTCGGATGGAATCCACCTCTACTCTTCCACCGGCAACACCCTGGAAGGCAACACCGCCTCGAGCAACTCCTCGTATGGAATCTACCTCGCATCTTCCAGCGGCAACACCATCTACAACAACTACTTCAACAACGCTAGCAACTTTCATTTTGCCGGTACCATTTACTCCAACACCTGGAACACCACCAAAGCCCCTGGCACCAACATTGTGGGCGGCCCTAATCTGGGGGGTAACTTCTGGGCCGACCCAAATGGCACCGGATTCAGCCAGACCACCGCTGACACAGATGGCGACGGAATCTGCAACACGGGATATACCCTCGCTACTGACAATGTGGATAAGCTACCCCTGGCAATCTCTATTTCCATCAATGGGGGTGCTGACTACACGAACTCCACCTCGGTCAGCTTGAGTTTATCTTGTCCTGGTGCTGACAAGATGTGCTTTAAGAATGAGGGCTCCTCCTGGACCATCTGTGAGTCTTATTCTACCTCCAAATCCTGGACCCTTGCCTCAGGTGATGGGGAAAAGAGAGTCTATGTCCGGTTTAGGGATGGGGTGAAGTATGTCTCCGATAGCTACTCGGATACCATCATATTGGACATGACCCCACCCAGGGTAGGGATAACCTCACCCTGTGCTGATGGATGCGTGAGAGGTGAGGTCGATGTTATGGGCAGTGCCTCGGATGATCACTTTCAAAGATACCAGGTGGGCTGGGGCAAGGGAAGCTCACCCTCCTCCTGGGAGGAGATTACCCACTCTCATTCCCCGGTGACCGAGGGAGAGCTTTGCTGCTGGAATGCAAGCTCCCTTCCCGATGGCACCTACAGCTTGAGGTTAACTGCAAGGGATCTTGCCGGTAACTCAGCCGGGGTAAGAGTGTGCCTTAAGGTAGATAATCATCCCCCCCAGACAACTTTAACAGAGTATCCCCCTGAGAGTCTTACCGGAGATGTTCCCAAAGCACTGGCTCTCTTCAGCTGGACAGGGTCTGATCCTGCTGGAGTGAGGGGGATGACGCCCTCAGAGGCCCTCCTATACCAATACAGGCTCGAAGGTCATTCCAGCTACCAGGACTGGTCAGGGTGGAGTAAAGATACCAGTACCACTTTCCTCCTTCCCTCAGGAAGCTATACCTTCAAGGTGAGAGCAAAAGATGAGGCAGGGAACTATCCTCAAGAAGATGATCCGGAGACTGCAAGATACTCCTTCAGCGTATCCTTACCCATCATCATCTATCCCAACCCCTCATCTCTTAATCAGGGAGGATTGGTCACCTTCTCCAACCTTCCTTTGGGATCTGATGTAAGAGTATATATCTATGATCTTGGGGGAAGTTTAGTGAGGCTCTTAGAAGAGAATGATGCAGTAATAGAAGGAGGATCAAAGACAGTGACCTGGAACTTAAGGAATGATAGAGGGGAGATGGTAGCAAGAGGTATCTACATCTACCATATCCCGGGTCCGAGCGAGAAGAGAACCGGAAAGATAGCGATCATAAGTTAAGAAGCTTCTTGAGAATATCTTCTTTTAGGAGGATAATCCATGAGAAAGAAAGTAGGGAGCATACTGATACTGGCATCTTTAATCCTCACCTCAGTCTCTTTTTGTTATGCCAATGGTCCGGGGACAACTGCAGCCAGTTTCTTAAAGATTGGGATAGGGGCGAGAGCTTCTGCCATGGGGGATGCCTTCACTGCCCTCTCATCAGATGGAACCTCCCTTTATTGGAATCCTGCTGGCTTAACTTACCTTACGGAAAAAGAGATCCTGGCAACTTACAATAGCTGGTTCGAGGAGATAAAACAGGGATACCTCAGCTTCAGCTTCCCTTCATCGAAAGGAAAGCTAGGATTGGGGATAAGTTATGTAGATATGGGAAGTATAGAAGGA
>JAUVZN010000084.1 GCA_030602545.1 Candidatus Aerophobota bacterium | reverse complement strand
AGGAAAGGTTTTTTTGTCCGCTTCACCGGCCCCTGGCCCCCGTACTCATTCGTGTAGTTAGTTAGTCAGTACAGAAGCACCGATGTAGAGAGGTGAGAAAATGGAACCAGAGCGAGAATGGAAAGGCAGGGCCACTTTAGTTGACCTATTGGATAGGGTTTTTGACAAAGGGGTAGTTATTCAGGCCGATCTTATTATTTCTGTGGCTGGCATTCCTTTAATTGGAGTTAACCTGAGAGCAGCCCTGGCCGGGATGGAGACTATGTTAAAATACGGAATGCTGCAAGACATGGATGCCAAAACCCGTATGTGGGAAGCCCAACACCGCAAGAATAACCAGGTTCCCTTGCTGGAGGGGGAAGAAGTTGCCCTCAAGATGTTTGGCTCCTATTACTATTCCAAGGGAATCTATAAAGCCTGGAAATCGGGACGGGTCTATCTTACCAATGCCAGGCTTCTCCTTTATCAGCCGGATATGGCCGAGATAGTCTTCCAGTCCTCGCTGGAAAGGATAGCCGCTATAAAGATAAGAAGAGAGAAGTCTTTCACCGGAAAAAATAAGGACATTATACATTTGGCTTTAGAAGGGGGAAAGATAGCCCGGCTAAATGTTCTTCAGACCCAGGAGTTTATAGAGAAACTGAAAGAGTTGCAAGAAAAAATTGGGGTAGCCCTGGGTGAGCTGCCCGCGGAGGAACTCGATGAGAGGGCCAACAACTTTCTCACAGATGGGGAAAGAATTATCTGCCAGGAAAAGATGTGGCACCTGATGCCAAAGAGCGGAATTATGGCTGAGACCTGGAAACCTGGTTATCTTTATCTCACCAACAAGAGGTTGTGTTGGTGGTATGAGTTTGAGGGTAAGGTTCTCTTTCAGGTTCCTATAGACAAGATTACTGGAGCCATGCAGGAGAGGAGGAATTTGAGTGCAGTGTTAACGGATAAGAAAGTTCTGGATGTAATTTATAGTAATGATGGGTCAAAAATAGTAGCCAGTTTCTCCGGTAAAGAAACTGAAGAGTGGCAAGAGGCACTCAACAAAATGATAGCTAAAGAGAGTAGTCAGATAGAGGATGAGGAGCTAGAGACCTGTCCTCAGTGCGGGGAAAAAGCTCCGGTCAAAGAACTTCTAGGGCAAGGCTGTAAGAGTTGCGGGTGGGTTAGTCCTAAATTGAAGAAGCCAAAGTTGCTCAAGGAACTACTCCCCATAGCAAAAGCATAAATGGAGTCTATATTATGGCTAAAAAGAAGGTTATAGCAGCGCAAAAGATATCTGGATTTGAGAATAGACTTCTTAATGTAATCAAGAAATCAGAAGATAACAAAATCCGCTACTACCGAAGGAAGGGATATTCCCGACGAGCACTGAGGATGAGCGGCAAGTTAGGAATGAAAAATTTTGAAGTTCAGAGAGTCATAAGTTCCGAGCTATTGGTGGGAGAGGAGTATGCGGAGTCTGCATTCCAATCACTTTATGAGAAGAAATTTCTTGACAAGAGCAAGTTGGATTTTTATTCCTTGAGCCCCCAGGCTCTGGAGGCTATGGCTCTGGTGCTTCGTAAAAGGGGTGTGTGGGGGGCGGCCGTCATCAAAATTTTACGCAGGGAGCTGGCTTCCCGGGGGATGACTAGAGAGTTGAGAACCCATCAGTCCCCTAAAAGAACCAGGGCAATTCCGCCCATAATAGGACATTTTTAAGGAGGATAAAATAAGTGAATATATTAAACAATAAAAGAGATGTTCTACCAAGTTTCTTATCTAGCGAGAATTTGAAGTGGATCTTTTTTGGGGGAAAGGGTGGAGTGGGTAAGACCACCTCAGCCTGCGCTACTGCAACATATCTGGCAAAGTCTCGCCCCTCCCAGAAAATTCTGGTTTTCTCCACTGACCCTGCTCATTCTACCTCGGATTCATTTGCTCAAGCCATAGGAGATGAACCTACACCTATAGAGGGATTTGACAACTTATGGGCTATGGAGATGAATCTTAGGAAGATTTACGAATCCTTTGTCAGGGAGTATGAATTTGAATTCATAGAATTAGCCGAGAGGTCTTCATATTTTGGAATAAAACAAATGTCCAATGCTACAGCTACCTTGACTTATCCTTCTTCCTTTGAGTTTATGACTATACTCGAATTTATAAGATTTATTAAATCCAGCCAATACGACCTCATTGTGGTTGATACCGCCCCCACCGGTCACACCTTGAGACTTTTTGAAACGCTGGCAAACCTTCCCGACGAATTTAAGGCACTGGAGAGGTCGCAGAGGAAACATCGCTATATGCTAACCAGATACTATGGAAGATACAAAAAAGATAGAGTAGATAAATTCCTGGATATGATGAAGAAAGATGTAAAGAGGCTCAGCGATATTCTCAGCGGTAACAGGACAGAATTTGTGGTAGTGACTATTGCCGAGAAGATGTCAATATGGGAGAGCAGGAGATTGATGAAGGGCCTGAGGAAGACAAACTACCAGATACCCAACCGAAACATCATCGTAAATGGTCTTAGCACCCTGGGTGAGTGTTCGCTTTGTGCCTCAAGAAGAGAAGAGGAGGAAGGATATCTGGCCGAGATTAAAGAGGAATTCCCTCAGTATAATATTATCGGGATACCCCTTTTCCCTTATGAGATAAAGGGTAAAAGATTGAGTGAGTACTTTGAATATATAAAAGGTAAGAAAAAATTTGAGGTAGCTCGGATTTCAGTTTCCCAGCCGGGATTACCGGATAAAACAAAGCCTAATTTGGAAAAATCAATCGACTCTAATGCCCTCACCTCTTTAGAGAATGAAAGAAGAAAGATTATTCTCTTCGGAGGCAAGGGTGGGGTGGGAAAAACTACCTCGGCTGCCTCTACTGCCATACGTATTGCCAGAGCTAATCCAGATCAGAAAGTTCTGGCTGTTTCCACTGACCCGGCCCACTCCTTAGCCGATTCTTTTGATCTACCTATAGGTAGTAATATTTCTCTCATAGAAGGCTTTGATAATCTTTATGGACTGCAGATTAATCCCCAGGAGAGGTTGCAGAAATTCAAAAAGGAATACAAAAAAAGGATCGAAGAGGCTTTCAGACCCGTGGTGCAAAAAGGTGAGGGTATGCTATCCGGTTCTGACTCAGCCATCTCTTATCCTTTTGATGAGGACATGGTCTCTAACCTGGTTGAGCTTGCTCCCCTGGGTTTGGATGAGATAATGACCCTTTCTGATGTGCTTTTAAGAAATCTTTCTACTTATCAGGTAATAATAGTAGATACTGCTCCCACCGGACACCTGGTAAAACTGCTCCAGAGACCCAAGATAGTACTGCGGTGGTTTACCCAGCTCATTCAAGGTTTGAAAAGTTACAGCGGGATGATGAGAGATACCTTTGCAGTCACCAAAGAACTTTTAGAAGCAAGAAGAGAGATTATGAGGGTCCATAAGATATTTATGGATGAGAATGAGACCGAGTTCGTGGTGGTCACTATCGCTGAATTTATGGGGATATACGAGACTGAGAGGCTCATACAAGATTTAGAAAGGCTAAAGATGCTTTCTCGGTTTATCATAGTCAACAAAATTGTGCCGGAAAACAACTGTCCATTTTGCCGATCAAAAAGAAGCGAACAGTTAAGTTACATAGACCAGATAGGTCAAAAGTTTCCTTCTTTTCAGGTAGTTGAGGCTCCTCTATTTCCTTATGAGATAAAAGGTGTAGAAAGGTTGGCAGACTTCGCTGATTGTCTGTATGAAAAAAGAATAGAACCGGCTCTTTTATCAGAGGAAGACCAGCTTTTAAGTGAAACTCTGCCTCAGGTAGCAATGAGATTTAATAGATAATTGATAAGATTTCCTAAAATGTGAGATTCCCTACTTGTCATTGCGAGAAGCGAAGCGACGAAGCAATCTCAAGAGGCTGCCACATCTGCCGTCGGCAGGCTCGCAGTGACGGAAATTGTACTTTTTCAGAGGTCTTAAGGAAACCAGATGACACAGGGTCGCTTTAATTTAGCAGAAGATAGTAAGATTGCCAGTGCCATAGAAACGATGAGAGATCAAAGGGCTCCCTCGGTGATAGATGGAGAAAAAGTGTTAAAACACAGCCAGGCTGCCTATGATGGGGGCAACGCTCTACATTCCAGTTGGAAGATGGGTCCTCTATATCTGACAGAGAAAAAGCTAATTTTCTTTCAGGGACCAAGCAGGCTACTTGCTCTCCCTTTGGATTCGGCAAAAGAGATAAATTTAGTTGAGAGGAACTGGATTTCCGGCAAACCAGTAAAGCAACTCTGTATCATCCAGAATTGGAAAAACAGGAAAAGAAAGTTCTACCTCTGGCTAAGAAAAGAAGAGGAATGGAAAGAGGCAATCGGTAAATGTCTAAAGCTAAATGTATCTTAATTGATCCACCCGATATATACCAGAGGCAGGGTGCAAGCCAGAGAACCCAAATGCATGAGGTCTATCCTCCGCTGGGACTTTTATATATAGCAGCCATCTTAGAGCAAAATGGCATTGATGTTCGTTTGATCGAAGCCAGATCAAGGGGACTTTCACCTCAGGAAGTGGTAAAAATAGTTGGAAAAGAGAGCCCTCAATTTGTAGGAATAACTGCTATGAGTGCCAGCATCAATAGCGCTCTTTATCTTTCAGCCAGGGTAAAAGAGATTAGTCCAGAGATAAAGGTGATTTTAGGAGGTCCACATATTACCTTTGAGCACAAAACTGTTATTAATAATTCCTCGGTTGACTTCTGCGTAAGGGGTGAGGGTGAACTAACAACTCTGGAACTAATTAATTTTCTTCCAAAAGGTGACAATCTTGCTCAGATTAAAG
>JAUVZN010000093.1 GCA_030602545.1 Candidatus Aerophobota bacterium | reverse complement strand
CGCTGGATTCCATCGTAGATATTGCCCAATACTCCCGGGCCTAGCTCTACGGATAGAGGACGATAGGTCGATTCCACAGGCTCGCCCGGCTTTAGGCCCCCTGTTTCCTCGTATACCTGGATGGATGCTCTATTTTCTCTTATCTCTAAGATTTCCCCGATAAGTTTCTCCTCTCCTACCCTTACCACATCGTACATCCTGGCCCCGGGAATGTTTTCCGCCACCACTAAAGGTCCAGCGATTTTGACTATTCGACCTGCCTCAGCCATTTCAGAATCCTCCATTTATCTCACTACAAGCAAGATTCAGTATTATTTTTTTATCCCACCTGGTTTTTTGCTGACGATAACGCTATCAATGATCCCATATTCCTTGGCTTCTTCCGCTGTCATATAAAAATCTCTATCTGTATCGTGTTCGATCTTTTCCTTAGACTGACCGGTGTGCTTAACAAAAATGTCGTTCAGTCGGTCTTTAACCTTGAGGATTTGTCGAGCCTGGATTCCCACATCAGAGGCCTGTCCTCTGGCTCCACCCATGGGCTGGTGAATAAGGATATTGGCGTTGGGCAGGCTATACCTTTTCCCACGAGCTCCAGCACATAAAAGCAGGGCAGCAGCACTGGCCGCCTGTCCCATGCAGATAGTGGATACATCTGGTTTTATATACTGTATGGTGTCATAGATAGCCAGCCCTGAGGTAACCAGCCCTCCGGGAGAGTTGATGTAAAGACTGATATCTTTGCTGGAATCCTGAACCTCCAGGAAAAGCATTTGAGCAATCACAGTATTAGCTAGATTATCATCAATAACTTGTCCAATAAAGATTATCCGATCTTTTAAGAGCCGGGAATAGATATCATAGGCTCTTTCTCCCCTGGCTGTTTTTTCTACCACTATAGGAATTAAAGCCATTTTCCCCTCCTTCTATTTTTGATAATGAATTTATAACCCTCTTTTAGCCTCATTGTAGAGAAAATCAATAACTTTCTCCTCTTTCATACGGGCCACCAAAACCTGCATTTGACCTTGCTCAGCTAACTTTTTCTTCAATTCGGCTATCTTCTCTTCCTTCTCGCTGCCTTTGAGGGAAGCTCTTAGTCTCTCTTCTATCTCCTCCTCGCCCACCTTAATTTTCTCTTTCTCAGCGATGGCCTCCAGAGTAAAGAAAGTCTTCAGATCTTTGGTGATCTTGGAAGCGAGATCATCCTTGAGATCACTCTCACTCATCCTCCTCTGACTAAGATACTCAGGCAAAGAGAGACCCCGGCTTTTTAATCGCTCCCTAAGTTCAGCAATCTTCTCCTCAGTTTTTCTTTCTATCAGACGGGGAGGGAACTCCATCTGAGTGGACTCTACAACTCTATCCACTATCTCCTGGCGTATTCGCTTCTTTTCCCAATCTTCTTTGGCCTCTTTGAGTCTTTCCCTGGTATATCCCGTAGCCGCCTCGAGACTGTCAAATTTGAGCTCCTTGGCGAACTCGTCATCGAGGGGAGGCAGTTTCTCTTCCTTTATCTCCTTCAAGCTCACTTTGAAGGTAACTTTTCTTCCTACAAACTCTTTCCGTGGATCATCCGAAGGGAATTCAACCTCTATCTCTTTTTGCTCGCCCTTCTTTAGCCCCATCAGTCCCTGGGAAAAGGAAGGGGGGAAAAGCCTAGAGCCTACTTGATAAACAAAGTTCTTCTGAGGGGTCGCGGTTAACCTCTTTCCCTCAGAAAAAACCTGCCAATCTATAACCAGCCAGTCCTTCTCCCTTACTCCCCGCTCCCCTTCGATGGGAACATAGGTAGCGTAGTTTTTCTGATACTGTTTTAATACGCTGGTGATCTCCTCCTCAGTGATCTTTATTTTGTTTTTTTTGATCTTCACTGCCCTGTATCTACCCAGCTCTATTTCAGGCTTGGTGATTAAATTCATCCTCAAGATCAAGGGCTGATCAAGAGAAAACTGAATTATCTCTAACTCTGGTTCCACGATGGGAACAAGTTGATATTGGTTTAAGGCTTCTCGATAAACTTCGGGATAGATCTTCTTTATGGCTTCCTCTTGCAAGACTCCTTCTCCAAATCGCATCTCAAAAATCTTTCGAGGAACTTTGCCTTTTCGAAACCCAGGGATCCTTACCTCTTTTGCCAGTTTTCGGAATGCCAGAGAAAGTTCCTCTTTTACCTTTTCTTTGGGTATTTCTACCTTGAGGCTCACCTCAGCCCCTTGCTTTTTTTCCATCTCCACTTGCATTGGTCTCCCCTTTAGGGGCTCCTCTGGTGCGAGAGGCGGGACTCGAACCCGCATGAGTTTCCTCACTAGATCCTAAGTCTAGCGCGTATGCCAATTCCGCCACTCTCGCTTGTAGGAAATACTATCCTCTCTGCTTCGTTTTAGCGAAAGAGGTCCCTTTCCCCTGTTTCAGCAAGCTATATACAATTTCGACCACAAGCATCAATAGCAATATGTTGTAGATTTATCCAATAACGCCCTAAAGACTGTAAAACGCGGGATCGTCAGATTTATCACAAGGGCTGAAGCATTTGGGACTCTGGTTGGTCAGGAGAAGGCCTTCACCTAAGACCAATGCCCCGCCGATAGGACTTCACCTAGATTATTTAGATTCCCAGGTAATTACCCACCGTTTCTCTGTCTTTCCTAAAAATGTCGCCGGAAGCTTCGTACGCCACACGACCGTTGTAAAAAACATAGGCCCGGTGGGCCAATGCTTGAGCTACCTCAAGATTTTGCTCGACCAGCAATATGGTCATCCCCTGCGAAATCAAATGACGGCAGGTCTGTTCGACCCGCTGGGTAACAAGCCCGGATAACCCTTCAGAGGGCTCGTCCATCATTAATAGAATGGGGTTGGTGACTAGGGCGCGGCCGATGGCCAGCATTTGTTGTTCACCCCCACTGAGCCGTGCTCCACTAACCCGGGCCCGCTGTTTAAGTTCCGGAAAAAGTTCGTACACAGCGTCGGGGGTCCACTGGGAATTCTTCTTCTTGTTTCGGTAAGCAAATTGTAGATGTTCATCCACAGTCAGTGAGGGGAACAGGAGCCTTCCTTGGGGAACGTAACCGATACCCATGGCCGCGGTTTCATGGGTCAGTTTCTTCACTGTTTCCTGGCCATTGAAGACGATGGCGCCCTTTCTCCAGACCGGCGGCAATCCCAATACTGATCGCAATAACGTGGTCTTGCCCATGCCATTACGCCCTACGACCACCACCAGTTCGCCGGAATTCACCCGCAGGTCAACTCCCTGTAAAACATGACTCTTTCCGTAATATGCGTTGAGGTTGGATATTTCTAAGAGTGGTCTAGACATGCTGGTGACCATTTGAGTTTCGAGTCAAGGTGTAAATTCCCTGTACCTGCGAGTTCGCGCGTATCCCCTCCGGAGAACCTTCGGCAATTATCGAACCTTGGTGCAGCACCGATACCCGATCGGCAATACTGAAAGCGACATCGATGTCGTGCTCTATGATTACCACGGTGATTTCCGGTCTGAGTCCCATTATCAGTTCGGTCATGGAAGAGCGTTCGCTTGCTGACAGACCCGCCATGGGTTCGTCCAAAAGCAATATCTTGGGATCGTGAGCCAGGGTGATGCCTAACTCTAGCCGCCTATGCTCGCCGTGTGACAGTTCACCGACCGGCACGTTAAATTTATCTTCCAAACCCACCTGCCGCGCTATTTTCAGGGCGTGGCTGCAGTGATCATCGAATCTTCTCCAGGGTCGAAACAAGGTAGCCAGCATCGATGACGAGATCTTCCCCCGCTTCCAGGCAGCCAGGAACAGATTCTCCTGGACTGTGAGTTCCTGGAAAAGATTCGATATCTGGTAGGTTCGTCCCATCCCCAGTTGGATACGCTTCCGGACTGGCCCATGGGTTAAGTTGTTGTCGAACAGGAGGATCTCTCCTCTGTCTAAACGAATTTCACCAGTGATGAGATTA
>JAUVZN010000109.1 GCA_030602545.1 Candidatus Aerophobota bacterium | reverse complement strand
AAAGGATGATAGATGGAGGGTGGGTTTGTTGATGATTGGTGCTTCAGGGTTGAGAGGAATAGTGGGAGAGGATCTTAATCCCGAACTGGTAGCTAAGTTCTCAGCCGCTTTTGGTCAGTTTTTAGGAAATGGTCTGGTGGTGGTTGGTTCGGACACTCGACCCTCAAATCAGATGTATAGGTACGCTGTTTTCGCAGGTCTGCTTTCTGGCGGATGCGAAGTCGTGGATTTAGGCATCTGCCCGACTCCCTCTCTTCAGCTCATGGTAAGAAACCTTGAAGCAAAGGGAGGAATTGCTATCACCGGGAGTCATAATCCATCGGAGTGGAATGCTCTAAAATTTGTCCGTGCTGATGGTTTATTTCTCTACCCGGAAGAGATTCGCCAGGTTGTGCGAATCACCGAGGGCAAGATAAGAAGGGTAAGCTGGGACCGCACGGGGAAAGTTAGGCGGGATGATTCGGCCATAGAGAATCATTTGAAGAAGGTTCTCCCTCTGGTGGATCAGCAAGAAATTCAGGCTCGCCATTTTAAGGTGGTTATTGATGGTTGTAACGGGGCCGGAGCTCTTATTACCCCCAGACTTCTTCAAAAATTAGGATGTAAGGTGGTGGAGATTAACTGCCAACCTCATGGTTACTTCGCCCATCCACCCGAACCCACTAGATCCAATTTAAGAGAGCTTTCTCAAACAGTCCAGTCCGAGAAGGCGGACCTGGGTTTTTCCCACGATGCCGATGCAGATAGAGTGGGTTTGGTTACTGAAAAAGGGGATATCCTGCCAGAGGATTATGTTCTCCTTCTGGTTACTAAATTTGTCCTCAGCAAGAAAAAGGGGCTAGTAGTAACCAATCTTTCTACTACCCAGGCTCTGGATGATTTAGCCGCTGATTTTGACTCTCGGGTGATAAGAACAAAGGTGGGAGATATCTATGTGGCTCGATGTATGAGAAAAGAGAAAGCAGTGATAGGAGGGGAGGGGAACGGAGGGGTAATCGTTCCTGAGGTTCATTATGCTCGGGACGGAATTGCCGCTGTGGCACTCATTCTGAATTACCTAAGTGAAACTGGATCGTCTCTTTCCTTATTAGCCAGATCTCTCCCCCGCTACTATATGGTCAAAAGGAAAGTCAAGATCGCTCCAGAGAGATTTCCTCCCCCTCGGGAGTACCTCAAGGAGCAATTTAGAGGGGCGAGATTTAGTTTCCTGGACGGGGTCAAAATTATCTTGAAGAAAGGATGGATTCACGTCAGACCTTCAGGTACAGAGCCAGTGGTGCGGATCATTAGTGAAGCCAGAACGAGGGAGGAGGCAGAAAATCTCTCCCGTATGGGAATGGAGAAGGTTCTCAAAGCTAGCCTGGAAAACTAAGGGAGGGATGAGAAGATTCCTATGATCTGTCTTTTTGAGGATAGAAAAGTGGTTAATTTCTACCCCCTTACTCTGACCCGGCCTATTTATGAGCTTCGGTGCGGGGTGATGAGCTTACAGGGGAAGATTCATACTAGATTTTCCGAGCCTCTATCTTTTCACTGCCGGGATTATCTTACCCAGACTTTAGCTCAAAGAGCGGGGAAAAACAGAGTGAATCAATGGGAGAAAATGGCCAGGAGCGATCTTCTTTTGATTAATGGACGAGTATTGCTGTCCGGTGATGAAATTCCACTGGAGGGTGAGGAGGAGCTAGGAATTCAGGGTGAAGACATTGTTTATGCTCGACTTAGAAAGGAAACCATGGCCAGCTTTTCTAAAGGCTCACTCAGGGATATAGAGGTTGTTTTAATTCAGGCCATGCAAAGGGTAAGGTTAAGGCAAGTCGAGGCTAAACTGGTAGAATTTCCCTGGGATTTGGTAGATGGCAACAGAGAAATGATTAGAAAAGATTTTGAGATAAAAAATAGGAGGGGTATAGAGGGTAAAGTGGAGAGGAATGTTCATTTGATTAACCCGGATCTTATTTACATAGGAAAGGGAGCTACAGTTGAAGCAGGAGTAGTTCTGGATGCTTCTGAAGGGCCTATCTATATAGAGGAAGGGGTTAGAATACGTCCTCCCACCATTGTAGATGGACCATCTTATATTGGGAGAGAAACTACAATTGATGGAGCCAAAATTCGTGGAGGCTGTAGCATTGGCCCGGTTTGTCGAATAGCCGGAGAAATTGAAGAATCTATTATCCATGGTTATACTAACAAGCATCACGAAGGGTTTATCGGCCACTCCTATATAGGAGAGTGGGTAAATTTAGGAGCTCTAACTACTACCAGCGATCTCAAGAACACCTATGGAACGGTGAAGGTGTGCATCAACGGTAAGGAGATTGATACAGGAAAGATTAAGGTGGGCTCATTCATAGGAGATCATACCAAGACAGGGATTGGAACTCTGCTGGACACGGGCTGCGTTATGGGAGTTGCGGTTAACCTTTTTGGAGGTGGCCGTGCGCCCAAGTTCATCCCTTCCTTTAGCTGGGGAGGAGGGGATGAATTAGAGGAAAATAGATTGGATAAAGTGCTTGAGGTGGCCAGGATAGTTATGGAGCGTCGGGGCATCCAGCAAACCCGGGCTCAGAGGGATCTTCTCAAAAAGGTTTACCAGTTGACTCTCAAAGAGAGAAAAAGAGCTAAAGTCACGCGCAGAGAGACTTGACATTTTTGGTAGAATGTATTAGTATTACAGTGTCCTTAAAATAAGGACAAAAAAGCCGAAAGGGCAAACCATTCGAGAGGATGGGGCGCAAAGGTTCAGGCCGCAAAGAAGAGCGGCGGCTGGCCTGCCGAAGTATGAAGTGAGTTCATCAGGAGACCCCCATTCATTTGAAGGATGGGGGTTTTTCAAAAGAAATAAAAGACAAAATC
>JAUVZN010000015.1 GCA_030602545.1 Candidatus Aerophobota bacterium | reverse complement strand
AAATTCAAAAAGAAGGATTGATCAAAAAATATGCTATGGGTGGTGGAATAGCAACAATATTCTATGTTGAGCCGATTTTGACTTACGATTTAGATATTTTCTTTATTCCTTCAAAAAAAGAAAGGACTTTAACAATACTTTCACCGATTTACAAATGGCTTAAAGCAAGAGGTTATAAAACATACAAGGAACATATTGTTATAGAAGGTATTCCTGTTCAATTTATTCCGGTTTATAATGAATTGATAGAAGATGCTGTTGAAGAGGCAGTGGAAATAAAATATAAAAATACAAAAACCTTGGTTATCAGAGCAGAACACTTGATAGCAATAATGCTGCAAACATTCAGACCAAAGGATAAGGAACGAATAATAAAAATTCTAGATGAAGCAGAAATAAATATGAACCATCTTATGGAGATTTTACAAAAATATAACTTAAAGGAGAGATTCGAACACTTCAGGAGGTGGTACTATGGGGAATAAAAATTTATGCAGAGAAGAAATTGAAAAATTGTTTAAAGCTAAAGATTTATTCCATAGAGAACTTTCAAAAATGTCCTTTGATGAAAAAATAAAAATACTTATTCAATTACAAAAAATTGCAGATGGCGTTAGGCCATCTTTAAAAAGAAATCAAAGAGTTTGGAGATTTTAGAAGGTGGCTAACTACAAAAACATTAGTAAGGGCCACTTTGAAAAAGGAGACATGTACCTGAATATGTATGATGCCTATGGAAGAAGTCCGGTCATTTTTGAGAGCGCCATTGAGAATTATAAGAAAGGTTTACAGTTGGATCCCAACAATACTCTGTATCACTATCGCCTTGGCTACGCCTACCATCTGATGAGAAGATTAACAGAAGCAAGCGGTGAATATGAAGTGGTATTGAAATTAGACCCTCCACGCCTTGCATTAGAGGATGATCTGAAACTGGCAAATAAGTATGCTCCGAGGCTGTTTGTAAACCCGGAGGAG
Source organism: Candidatus Aerophobota bacterium (assembly GCA_030602545.1). Taxonomy (GTDB): domain Bacteria; phylum Aerophobota; class Aerophobia; order Aerophobales; family AE-B3A; genus SOJT01. The sequence goes on along the minus strand of JAUVZN010000015.1, from coordinate 18,175 downwards.
TTTTTCGGTCTTAAGGATCTAGTAGCAGTAATTCATCCGGAAAAACCGATTATTGCTTATAACCTTTTCTGGGACGATGATATTGATCATCCAGGAGATAATGATCCTTCAGACCATGAGGTCGTATGGATAGAATTTGACCAAGATATGGGAGAAGTAACCGGGGTATATACGTATTTTCATAGAGCTGTGCTTTCTACAGAAGAGGCGGTCAAGGATGCCAATCGCCATCATCAAAGGGCAAGAATAAACGTTCAATGGGGTGGGCATGGATCTTTACCCCTGGGATGGGAGAGGCTAAAGCTGGAAGCTATTTATGAAAAAATTGGCGAAAAACTTAAAGTAAAAGATATGCCTAAAAGATACCAAGAATTAAGTAAAGGCATTAAAAATCCAGACCATCCCCTGGCCAAAAATTGGCCCAAAAGATTTGAAGGAAGCTATGAAGATTTTATTAATTTTTCCAAGTATATAGATTCACGTAAGCTCCTGAAAAAGAAAAGAATGGTAATAATTAGTAGATGGCCTAATGCTGTAATTAACCGCTATTTTCTTGCTTATAATTATTTTCCGAAAAGACAGTGGCCAAAACAGCATGGCTTCCTGACCTAAAAATTCCCAAAAAACATGAAAAAAGGGAAAGTATTGTTTTTGGAGGGAGGCCTTGACTTTTCATTAAATTCTTGACAAAAAATAACCCCTTGGTAGAATGGCCTCAAGAACTACGTTAAAATGAGGAGAAAAAGAAGAAAAAAATGAAGAAAAAAATGAAGAAAAAAATCTACCTTATTGGAATGGGGCTTGCTCTCTCCGGCCTTCTCTTTCTTTCCTTACCCTTAGGAGCTGGGGAAGAAACAGGCAGGGAATTTATATTCGCCCAGCGGCTTTTTGAAGAAGAAAAATTCAGCCTGGCAGCTCTGCAGTTTGAGAAGTTCCTGGATACCTTCCCTGAGGACCCAAACTGTGACAAGGCCCAGTACTATATGGGAATGAGTTTCTGGAACCTGGGCGACTACAAGAGGGCAGCTTCTGCCTTTGAAATTCTGCTAGAAAGATACCCTGAGAGCGAGCTGGTGGACGAGAGCCTTCTTCAGCTAGGAGAAAGTTTTTACAAGCTGGCTAATTTCGATGAAACTATTTCCAGTTGTAGCAGGCTTATCAAGGACTATCCTCAAAGTGAACACGTTCCTAAGGCTCTCTATTCCCTGGCATATGCCCATCTGAGGTTGGAAGATTATCCGGGGACCTTGAAAAACTTTAGAAAATTAAAGAATGAATTTCCTGAATTTGAATATTTGGCAGAAGTCCAGTACAGAATAGCTAACCTCCTCTATCTTACTAATCGCTATGAGGAGGCCAAAGAAGAGTACTCTACTTTTATCGCCCGCTATTCCACCCCCGAATTCCTGGTTCAGGCTTATCTGGAAAGGGGGTACTGCACTTTTGAATTGGGTTCCTACACCGAAGCTGCGGAAGATTTTGCCCGGGCTGGAGCCCATTTCTGGCGAGGAGAAGCCCTCTATTACCTTGGCCGATACCACGAGGCAAGACAGGCTTACCAGCAAGCGCTGGGGGAGCCTGAGATAAAGTGGGAAATGAAGGCGCGCCGGGGCATCGCTTACACCTACTATGAGGAGAAAAATTATGCCAAGGCACAGGACGGCTTTCGACACCTTATCGACTCCTTTCCGAAATCAGAATTTCTCTCTGAGGCCTGGACTCGCCTGGGGGACTGCTTGTACTACCAAAATGATCTCGCCGAGGCCCAGAAGGCTTATCAAAAGGTTATCAGGGAATACCCGGAAAGTAGATATGTTGGAGACTCCCTGTATGGAATGGCTTACAGTTATCTCGATCAGGAAGACTTTGACCAGGCTGCCGTCTACTTCCGCAAACTAAATCAAGCATTCCCTTCTTTTTCTTATGCTCTAGACGCTACCTTCCAGTTGGGTGAGGCTTATCTTTATCTTTCAAAATATGAAGAGGCTCTCAATATTTTCCAGAAGGTAATTGAAGAGGCTCCCCACGATCCCCTAGCCGCCTCGGCTCAATATAAAAGGGGTCTGGGTTATTTTGAGCAAAGAAATTACCAGGCGGCCCTGGAAGAGTTTGAAAAAGTCATCAACAATTATCCTGAGTCTCAGTGGGTAGACAATGCTTACCTGGAGATGGCAAATGCTCTCTTCAATCTCAAGAGGTTCGAGGAAGCCATTCAGAAATACTCACGATTGGCCCAAGAATTCCCTGCATCCATACTTACCCCCGCCTCCCTTTACCAAACAGGCGCGTCCTACTTTAAATTGAACCAGTACAATAAGGCACTAGGGGTGTACAAGAGACTTCTCAGTCTTTATCCCGGAAATGAGAATGCGCCCGGCGCTCAGTACGATATTGGTTGGATCTATTTTTACCAGAAAAGATTTCAAGAGGCAAAAGTAGCCTTTGGGACGCTAATCTCCCAGTACCCGGAACAGAAACAGCTTCTTGCTGATGTTCGTTATCGCATAGCGGACTGCGACTACAATTTGGGAAACTATTCGGGGGCTCTACAAGAGTTCCAGTTGTTGATCAAAGATTATCCAGAGAGCATCCTGGTTCCCTCTGCCTTGGATAGAATAGGCGATTCATACCGGCAACTGAAAAAAGATGAGGAGGCCATTCGATCCTTTCGCACCGTGGTACGTGAGTTCCCAGAATTTGAAGAAGTAGATGCCGTTCAATATAAGATTGCCGAGTACTTTTATAGCAAAGAAAGATATGAGGAGGCTCTACCAGAATTCCGCACGCTCATCCGCAGCTTCCCCCAGAGTCTTCATCTTGACATTGCATATCTTTTCACAGCAATTTGCCTTGATGAATTGGAGAGGTTCTCCGAAGCTTCGTCCTACTACGCCCAGTTTATTCACCTTTTCCCGGAAAGCCGCATGAGAGGAGAGGTGTATTACCGGTGGGCGAGGTCTGTGCGCAATCAAGGTAAATTCAAGGAGGCTCTCACTTATTACGATCAAGCTCTTAAGTTAAGCACAACGGAGATTTATCTAGAATCTTCGCTTTACGAAAAAGCTCTCTCTTATGAGGAGCTGGAGGATTGGGAGAAGGTAGGGAAAACTACCAAAGATTTTCTGAAAAGGTTCCCCCAGAGTAAGTTGACCTCTCAGGCTTATCTAAAACTAGCCAATTCCTTTTTCTACCGGAATCTCTTTGCGGAGGCCCGGGCTAATTACGCCTATGTCATAAAAATCGCTGAGGAGAGCGAACTGGCAGTGGTAGCCCAATTCCGAATGGGAACCTGCTGGTTTAATGAAAAACAGTTCGAAAAGGCCATCATTGAATACCTGAAGGTGCCTTTGAGTTACCCACAGTATAAGGAACGGGGCATTGAAGCTCGTTTCAATGTGGGGCTTTCCTATGAGGCCTTAGGTAAGACAGGGGAGGCAAGGAAGGAATATGAAAGAATCCTCCAAGAAAAAGACCTGAAGGAGGAGGATATAAGAAGAGTGCGGGAAAGACTTGAAGGACTGAAAGGTGGCTAAGATGCGAAAAGCGATAGGGCTAGCTATAGTGCTTCTTGGTTTGTGCACAGCGGTTTGGGGACAGGAAGAACGACTTCCTACCGAGCTTCCCATTGTGGTAATCAAGGGAACAGATAGATCCTATCTAAAGATAATACGGCCAAAGATGCTTGCTCGTATGAGCCATCGAGGAAAAAAGGCGCTCTCCTCACCTTCTCACCAGGTCTGGGGAGAGAGAGCATACTACCGGCTCTCTTCTATGCCTGGTGTGGAAATAGAACCTCAGGTAGTCGTCCCCTGGGTGAAGAGGAAGGGACCTTCTCCTCCTAAGCTTCCTCAGGTTAGCCTTTCCACGCCCTTAGTCCAATATGTTCCTCCACACTATCTTATCAAGGTTCCTTCCATTATGGTCCCCGGAAGAGGAGGGAGGCTGCCACTGCCCAAAGAATCCCAACTGTTCGAGAGAGCTTTCCCGACCTCAAGAGAAGAGTCGCCCTTCCCCTATCTTCACTTTTTCGCCTCGGCAGGCTCTTATAATAATTATGGGTATAGTTTGGACTACGGTAGAAAATGGCAAAAGACTGCCTGGATTTTCAGTCTAGGAAGGGACTTTTCCCCTCACCGGGTAGAACACCAGAAGGAGGAACTGGGCCGAGACGAGGATAGAGCCACCCTAGAGTTCATTACAGACCCAGGGGAAGATAGAAGAATCCTTGTGGGTCTTGAGGGACACGAGAGAAGACTGGATTTGCCCGATGGGACCGAGAGAACCAAAAACAAAATTGGTATGAATGGCCAATGGAAAATAAAGGGGGAAAGAAATAATTTCAGAATCCAGGGGTGGGTAGAAAGAACGCTAATAAGGAGTCAGGATAGCGTAGAATACGGGGATGTGGCTATGGGAACCAGGATTTCTCTACAAATGTTGAGAAGTCCCCTAGTAGGAGGACTTGAGGGTGAGACAAGTACCTCTTCGGGCAGGACTCAGGCGTACCTCTACCTGGCAGGAAACAATGTTACCTTAAAGGATATAAGAGGGCTCATACTCAATATAGAGGCAGGGCTCAAAGACATTGGGGACTGGGGTACAGAGTTCTTGCCCCAGCTTGAACTTACCTACCGGATAAATCCAAGGTTGAAGATCCAGCTTAATGGACAAAAGGAGTTTCACTTGGCGCGATTCTCCGATTTATATTTTAATCAGGACTACGTCATCATAGACGAAGATCTCCCGCCCCTTAGACCTTGGAGTTTCGGAGGAGGTTTCACCTACAGTCCAACCGAGATTTGGGATGTTTCCCTGGAGGGTTTCCTCAACAGAGGAGATAATCTTATCTGGAATTGGGACACCAGCAGTTCCCTGATGAGACCCCTCATTCGAGACATCCTCCTGAAAGGGGGAAGGCTAAGCTGGGTGCTTCACCTGGGTGGTATTTTTGAGCAGGAACTGGCCTATGTCTATCAGGAAGTAGAGAATAAGGATGACCCAGAAAAACTGGTGCCAGGCTACCCCGAATCTTCCGGAGAGCTTTGGCTAAGATGGAAACCAGGCAGTTGGCTTATAGAGGCAGGAGGAGAGATTGAAGGAGAAAGATACTATAAGGAGAATCTCAAGGATCCCCTGCCTTTTGGCTATAAGGGCAGGATTAAGCTGGCAAGGAAAATCGGCAAAGGTGGAGAGTGGTGGATACAGCTTGAGCTCAATGATTACTCTCCCTGGAAGAATCTCTCATTACCGGATCAGAAAGTCTGTATGGGAATTCACATTCCGCTCTTTTAGACTTTTTGGAAGTCGAAACTTGCTCCTCCTCCACTCGAATCTTAATTTCTTTCACTTTACCGTCGAAGTCTTCCCCGTCTCAGGAGAATTTAACTTACCTCTTTAACCTCCCTTCCCTCTATTTTGGCCAGATAAGCCGTTACTTTTCCTAAGCGTGTACTTAGCTGAAGTTTTACGGGGATATTTCCTTCCTCCTGGGAGATCCAGAGGGTGATTTTGTTATCTCCACCGGCTTCTGAGTACCTGATGGCGGAGAAAGTGCCAACATAAGTCGAAACTTGCTCCGGTTCCCCCACTTGAATCTTAATTTCCTTTACTTTACCGTAAGTGAGGTCGGTCTCAATAAAAAAGACAGAAAATGTTTCTCCCATCCTGTGATTTTGAGTGCGCAGCCAGTATATGAGAGAAACGAGATCGAAGATGGGAAAAGAAACTTCTTGCTCCCACCTCTTTTTACTATTCTTGTCTTCAAACAGAGCCGTCATTCTATCCATATCTATCTCAACTTCGTGGTTCCGAAAGTGCCTTCCCTCCTGAAAACGGATCCTCGATCGAAGAGGATAGAGAGTATCTATGTCGGCAAAGCTTTCTAACTCATCGTTTATATAGTAGAAAAAAGAGAAGAATCGGGAGCTCTTTACAGAGCAAAAAAGAAGATGAGTTAAACGTCCCCTAATCCGCATCCCATCTCGCACCTCAAATACCTGGCTGCCCACGGGAATGCCGCGCAGCTTTAGAACATAGGTGAGTTTTTCTCCGCTCTTGAAAGGATGAGCTTCGAGGACGGAGCTCAGGGTGAAAAAAAGAAAAATGAGGAGGATACCGAAAAAAAACCATCTTCCTGAAAAAGCTCCAGTCCCTCCCAGGGGGGGAAAAATCTCCCTCCCCTCTTTCCTTGAATCAATCATCCCCACGGAATAGTCCTTTTCTCCACTTCTCCCCCAGTTTCTTGAGAGACAGGTCCAGAACTCTCTTCTTGATCCTTCTCATAGTGAGTCTATCCCCTGCCACCACTCCCAATCTGGCGCAAGGCACTTTATTTCGACGGGCAACCTTCTCTATCTGAGCAAAGTTCCTGGGATGGCAGGAAATTAAAATGCGAGATTGGGTCTCACCGAAGAGAAGAGCATCCATCCTCAAGGGCAAGATCTCCGGGAAAGCTCCAAGCTCAATTATAGCCCCTCTTTCCTTACCAGAATTAGATATACAACACTCAGCCAGAGCCACGGCTAGACCACCCTCAGAACAATCATGGGCCGAGCTCACCAGATGAGTCCTGATCAACTCAAGGCAGGTATTCTGGACCGCTCTTTCTCTCTCTAAATCCAGCCTGGGAATCTGGCCCACCTTTAAACCATGAATTAATTGAAGATACTCACTTCCTCCTATCTCCTCTTTACACTCTCCTAAAAGGATGACTAAATCACCTTCTTTTTTGAACCAGGGGCTACAGAGAAAATCCATCTTCTCAATGAGACCCAGCATCCCTACCACTGGTGTTGGATCAATGGCTCCTTTTGGATTTTCATTATAGAAACTCACATTACCACCGGTTACAGGAGTTTCTAAAATTCCACAAGCATTCGCCATTCCCTCAACGCATCTTCTAAACTGCCAGAACACATAGGGTTTAGTAGGATTCCCTAAATTAAGGCAATTGGTAATGGCTAAAGGCTTGGCTCCTACACAGACCACATTTCTAGCCGCCTCGGCCAGGGCTATCTTCCCCCCCTCGTAGGGATCAAGCCAACAGTACCTGCCATTTCCATCACAGGTTAAGGCAATTACTTTTCCCGTTCCTTTGATTCGAATCAAGGCTGCATCACCGCCTGGTTGAAGAATGGTATCAGTCCTTACCATATGATCGTACTGCTCATAAACCCACCTCTTGGAGGAGAGAGTGGGAGAGGCTAGAAGGATCTTTAAAACATCATCATAGGCCTGAGGTTCGGGAATAGTGGAGATATCGAAGTCCTTGATCTTTCTTAAATATTCTGGTTCTCTCTCTTCTCTCGCATAAACCGGCGCATCTTCTGTTAGGAATTTAGCTGGAATTTCAGCCACTCTTCTATCCTTGTCCAAAACCGTGAGATAGCCATCATCGGTGACTTCTCCAATAGGAACAGCATGAAGATCCCACTTATCAAAGATTCTCTGAGCCTCTCTTTCTCTACCTCTTTGAATAATTACCAGCATTCTCTCCTGCGACTCGGAGAGCATCACTTCATAAGGTATCATACCCTCCTCCCTCCTGGGAACCAGGGACAGATCTATCCTCATCCCTGAGTTTCCCCGAGAAGCTGTTTCTGAGGTGGAGGAGGTCAGTCCGGCCGCTCCCATATCCTGCATGCCTACCACTATTCCCGTATTCAAAAGCTCCAGACATGCCTCCAGGAGAAGCTTTTCTTTAAAAGGGTCACCTATCTGAACCGCAGGCCGATCCTTGTCCCATTCTTCGGTAAGCTCCCGCGAGGCAAAGCTGGCTCCTCCTAAGCCATCTCGACCGGTATCTGCCCCCACATAAAGGACGGGGTTTCCCAGACCGCCAGCTCTGGCCTTAACCAGATTATCCTTTCTCACTACTCCCACACACATCACATTGACCAAAGGGTTACCTTCGTAAGTCTCATCAAAATAGACCTCCCCTCCTACCGTGGGAATGCCCATGCAATTGCCATAGGCAGCAATTCCACCTACTACACCATTAAATAAATAACGGTTGCGGCCGTTCCCTAAATGACCGAAACGGAGGGAGTTGAGAAGAGCAATAGGTCTTGCCCCCATGGTAAAAATATCTCTGATGATGCCTCCCACACCGGTAGCTGCACCTTGAAAGGGCTCTACCGCCGAGGGGTGATTGTGAGATTCCATTTTCATCACCACGGCCAGGCCCTCACCAATATCTATTACCCCGGCATTTTCCTCACCTGCCTTAATGAGGATATTCTTTCCCGAAGTGGGAAACATCCTCAAGACTGGTTTTGAACTTTTGTAACTGCAATGCTCACTCCACATCACCGAGAATATCCCCAGTTCAGTAAAATTGGGCTCCCGTCCAAGGATACCCTTTATCTTCTTATATTCCTCCTCTGTTAAACCATGAGCTCTGACTAAATCCAGAGTGATCCTCCCGGGTTCTTTCACTTCACCTATCCCTTCACGGCCCTCACCGCAGACTCAAAAATGAGTCTCCCGTCTTCTGAACCAAGAATAGATTCCGACGCTCTCTCCGGATGAGGCATCAGTCCCAGAACGTTCCCTTGCCCATTACAGATACCAGCTATGAAATCCTTTGATCCATTAGGATTTGACTCCTGAGGTAGCTTTCCTTCTTCACTGCAATACCTGAAAATAATCTGGTTATTCTCTTTCAAGCTTCTTATAATCTCATCGTCTGCATAGTAGCTGCCATCAATGTGAGCGATGGGAACCTTGAGAATCTGTCCGATTTGACAGAGATTAGTAAAAGGAGTGAGATTATTTTCCACCCTTATGTTTACAAACTTACAGATGAATCGAAGATTTTTGTTTTTCATCATAGCTCCCGGCAAAAGGTTTGACTCCAGAAGAATCTGGAAACCGTTGCATATACCTATGACCAAACCGCCTCTCCCGGCGAAGTTGCTTATTGCCCTCATAATAGGAGAGAATCGAGCAATAGCTCCGGTGCGAAGATAATCACCGTAAGAGAATCCTCCGGGAAGAATGATACAGTCAAAACCTTCCACATCAGTCTCCTTGTGCCAGACAAAATCAACTTCCTCTCCCAGGAGATTCCGAACTACATAATAGCAATCATAATCACAATTTGAGCCAGGAAAAACCACAACAGCGAATTTCATCCCGCCTGTCCTTCCTCAATATGATAGCTATATTCCTCGATGATGGGATTGACCAGGAGCTTTCCGCACATCTCTTTGAGCTTTTGCTCTGCCCCTTTTTTACCCTTTGCCCTGAGCTCGACCTCTATGTATTTGCCAAATCGTACCTCGCTTAAGTTTCGGTAACCCAAGAACTCAAGAGCTTCTTTGATAGTTGATCCTTGAGGATCGGCCAAACCCTTCTTTAAACTGACATATACCTTAGCCTGAAATAGCTTTTGCACCTTTTCCTACTCCCATTCAATAGTACTAGGCGGCTTTGAACTGATATCATAGACCACCCGATTGACCCCTTTCACCTCATTGATTATTCTATGGGAAATTCTTTCCAGAACGTGATAGGGAAGTTTTGCCCAATCAGCCGTCATCCCATCCCTGCTGGTGACGACCCGGAGAGCGATGGTATATTCATAGGTGCGTTGATCGCCCATAACCCCTACGCTCTTTACCGGCAAGAGGACGGCGAAAGACTGCCAGATATCTTTAAATCCTTTATATTTTTTCATCTCCTCCTGTACTCTTTTGTCAGCCTGTTTCAGAATTTGAAGACGCTGCCGGGTTACTTCTCCTGCCACCCTCACCGCCAGTCCAGGGCCGGGGAAGGGCTGTCTTTTCACTATATTTCCTGGAAGGCCCAATTCTCTTCCCAGGGCTCTTACCTCATCTTTAAATAGATCCCTCAGGGGTTCCAGAAGCTTAAAGTGCATAAAACCCGGAAGTCCTCCTACATTATGATGGCTCTTAATAGTAGCGGAAGGTTCTCCTTTAGCAGAGAGAGATTCGATGACATCTGGATAGAGGGTCCCCTGACCCAGAAAATCAATTTCCCCCATTTTTCTGGCTTCCTCGCTGAATACCTTGATGAACTCTTCACCGATAACCTTTCTCTTCTCTTCTGGATCGGTTAGACCAGTAAGTTTCGCCAGGAATCTTTCCTCAGCATCTACATAGTGCAAATTGAGGTGCAAATGTTCATCAAAGGTCCTCCTTACCTCCTCAGCCTCCCCTTCTCGAAGAAGACCATTGTTAACAAAAATACACTCCAGTCGGTCTTTAATGGCCCTAGAAACGAGCATAGCCGTAACGGATGAGTCCACCCCACCACTTAAAGCCAAGACCACTTTCCCTTTGCCTACCTTTTTCCTGATCTGGTTCACCGAATATTCGATGAAGGAATGCATAGTCCAGTTCTTAGTGCAAGCACAGACCCTGAAGAGAAAATTCTCAAAGATCTGCCTTCCCTCCTTGGTATGGACTACCTCCGGATGAAACTGAATCCCATATAACTTTCTCCTGGCATCTCCCATCCCGGCTACAGGACAGGTAGATGTATGAGCAAGGATCCGGAATTCAGGAGGTAGTTTTTTAACCTGATCGCCGTGGCTCATCCATACCCGGGTAGAGGAGGAGATCCCCTCAAAAAGATCACCCTCTTCATCTACAAACAGCTCGCTTGCTCCATATTCTCGCTCAGGGACCGGCCTCACTTCTCCCCCCAGAAGATGGCCCAATACCTGCATACCGTAACAGATCCCCAGAATGGGAACGCCTAAATTAAATATCTCTTGCCGAGGAAGAGGGGCCCTCCTTTCAAAAACACTGGCCGGTCCACCGGAGAGAATAATACCTTGAGGTTTTAACTTGAGAAGCTGAGAAGCATTAATATCAAAAGGAACCAGCTCACAGTAAACTTCGGACTCCCTCACTCTGCGGGCGATGAGCTGATTATATTGAGACCCAAAGTCCAGGATAGCTATCATGCCCTGATAAGGCTTTTGTTTCATGGGGTAACCTCACTAAATTCTGACATTAACCCCCCTCTTTTTAAGATATTCCTTTACCTGGGGGATGGAATATTCCTGGTAATGAAATATAGAGGCAGCTAAGGCAGCTTGAGCCTTGGCAAGGGTGAAAACCTCTAAGATGTGCTCCATATTTCCCGCACCTCCCGAGGCTATGACGGGAATGCTAAGAGCATCACAGAAAGTCTTTGTCAATTCAATATCATAGCCTCTCTTAGTTCCATCTCTATCCATGCTGGTTAAAAGGATCTCTCCCGTCCCTGAGGCTTCCATCCTTTTTGCCCAGCTAAGAGCATCAATTCCTGTAGCCTTTCTGCCTCCATAGATATAGACCTCCCATGAGGGAATATTCGAGTTCAGCTCATCCGTTTTCCTCACCCTTTTGACATCTATGGCTACCACAATACACTGGCTGCCAAATTTTTCCGCTGCCCGAACCACAAAAGAGGGATCTTTGACCGCCGCCGTATTTATGGATACCTTATCCGCCCCGGCCTTAAGCAAGAACCGAATATCTTCCAGATTTCTAATTCCTCCCCCCACGGTAAGAGGCATGAAAACCTGTCCCGCTGTCTTCTCTACTACCTCCCGGATAATCCTGCGGTGTTCCCAGGAAGCGGTGATATCCAGAAAGACCAGTTCATCGGCCCCCTGCTCTTCATAAGTCTTGGCATTTTCCACCGGATCCCCGGCATCCCGGAGGGCAATAAAGTTTATCCCTTTTACTACCCTTCCATCTTTGACATCCAGGCAGGGAATGATTCTTTTGGCTAACATCCTTTCTCCGAAAGCTCCCCGAACTTCTTCAGGATCTCTAGTCCCAGTTTTTGACTTTTCTCTGGATGAAATTGGCAGGCAAAGATATTCTCTTTCCACACACTGGAGGTAAATTCAACCCCGTGGTGGGTAGTTGTAGCAATAACATCTTCATCTTCAGGAATAACATAATAAGAGTGCACAAAATAAAAATACGATCCATCCTTAATCGAGGAGAAAAGGGGTGATTCCTTCCTCTTTTTTATAGTATTCCAACCCATATGGGGAACTTTAAGGCCTTTAAGAAGGGGGAATCGAGTTACCCTTCCCCTAATAAGATTCAGGCCCTTTTGCCTGCCAAACTCTTCGCTCTCAGTGAAAAGCAACTGAAGACCCAGGCAAATTCCGAGTAATGGCCGCCCACTCTCAATAAACCGATACAGGCAATCCACGAGGCCATATTTTTTTAGATTTCTCATGCAATCCTTAAAAGCTCCCACCCCAGGAAGGACTACCCCCTGGCACTCAAGAATCTCTTCAGGATTCCGGGTAACCAGAGTCTTACGTCCTACCTTTTGCAGACCCTTGTCTACGCTCCTCAAGTTTCCCATGCCATAATCCACCACGGCAATCACTCTCTTGCCTCTCTTATCCGGTGAAGTTTTTAGAGAACCTCTGCCCTTTCTGTATTCTATCAGATACCTGACAGGAAGCAAGCTTGACATGCTTACTGGATAAATGTAACTGTTCAGAACAGTTACTGTTTGGTAGAGGGGACCTGGCGAGGTGTTTTCGTGGTAACTGCACCGAGCGGGGGCCAGAATTTATCCTGTCTTTCCAGGACAGGCTTTCACACATATACCACAAATGTGCTGAGCGGCATAGCCTTTTTTCTGAAAAAGCCTGAGCTGCTCAAAACATCCAGGGTGGTCGAACCCCCCCGGACTTTCCTTAATCGCCTGAGCAGGACAGGAAGAAATACATTCTCTACAATTTCCACAATCATGCCCTATGGGTTCGTCACACCAGAGTGGCATATTGGTGAGGATAGTTACCAACCTAATCCGGGCCCCAAATCTTGGATTAACGAGAAGATTATTTCTCCCTATCCATCCTAAACCTGCTTTTTGGGCAATTTTCTTGTGGGAAAGATGGCCTCTTTGCTCTTGCCAGTCGATGATCTGGGAGGCGGGGATAGGCAAGGCCCTGCAACCCTGTCTCTGGAGAAAAAGGCTCAGTTTAAGGGCCATTCGATCAAGAAAAAAATTCAGCTGCCGATAGTGATGATAATAAAGAGGGGTGGGTCTGTCCTGAATATCATCCAATACCTCACCAGATACAGGAGCGGCAAGAGAGATTCCCTTAGGCAAATGTTTTAGCAGGGAGGAAGGTAGGAGAAACTCATCTTTAATGGAGTTAACATCCGCTACTCCAAAGAGGCAGGCCCCCATATTTTGAGCCAGTTTTCTTAGCTCACCATAATTTTTCATTATACTATTACCCCTTACCTTTTTTTAATAAGACCAGAAGAACCGAGATGGCAGCCGGGGTTATCCCAGGAATACGGGAGGCCTGTCCTAAAGAAAGAGGCCGAAGTTGGCCCAGCTTCTCTTTAACTTCATGGGAGAGCCCGGGAATTTGACCAAAGTCCAAATCTCGGGGAATTCTTGTCCTTTCCAATTTTTTGAACCTGGCTACTTCCCTGAACTGCCGCTGGATATAACCCTGATATTTAACCTGCATCTCTACCTGAAATGCCTCTGGCCCAAGGGTACCTGTCTCTTCCCCTTCTAAAGACTGAAGTCTCTCATAAGAAATCTGGGGACGGCGGAGGAGCTCTTCTAAGGAAAGGGAATGAGTGAGGGGGCTACTGCCCCACTCTTCGAGTTTGGCATCGATACTTTTGTTGGGAGTAAGTTTGGTCTTTCTAAGCCTCACAAGCTCTGCCTCAATTCTCACCTTTTTGCTCTCAATTCCTCGAAAATCCTCCTCTCCTATCAAGCCTATCCTATAGCCTTTTTTCCCAAGCCGTAGATCTGCATTATCCTCCCTGAGGAGAAGTCTGTATTCCACCCGGGAGGTAAACATACGATAAGGCTCATTGGTTCCCTTGGTTACTAAATCGTCAATCAATACCCCGATATAGGCCTCTGAGCGATCAAGTATGAAAGGCCGGGAGCCTTTAACTCTTAGGGCAGCATTGATCCCGGCCATCAGGCCCTGAGCTGCCGCTTCCTCATAACCGGTGGTTCCATTAATCTGACCAGCCAGGTAAAGATTCCTTACCGATTTGGTCTCCAGGGTTGGAAAAAGCTGGGTAGGATCTACATAGTCGTGCTCGATGCCATAGCCCGGTCTGATGATCTGTACCTCCTCCAGTCCCTCAATGGTGTGAAGCATCTTATATTGAACATCCACGGGCAGGCTGGTGGAAAGCCCATTGGGGTAAAATTCCATAGTTTCCCTTCCCTCGGGTTCCAAAAATATCTGATGTCCTCCCCTCTCAGGAAATCTTACTACCTTGTCCTCGATGGAGGGACAATACCTGACCCCTGTCCCCTTGATTACCCCGGTATAAAGAGGTGAGTGGCCCAGGCCACCTTTAATAACCCTGTGGGTAGAGGAATTGGTGTAAGTAATGTAGCAAGGAATCTGGGGGCGGGTAAGGGCGTGAGTGGAGAAGGAAAAGGGAATGGGAGAGCAATCCCCGTATTGCACCTTCATCTTGGAGAAGTTTATGGTTTTCCCATCCAGTCTGGGGCAGGTTCCCGTCTTAAATCTACCAATCCTGAATCCCAGATCCCTAAGACTCTGGGAAAGAGCCGTAGCTGGAAACTCACCCATTCTTCCCCCCGGAAAATGAACCAGGCCAATATGGATCAAACCATCAAGGAAAGTACCCGGGCTGAGAATTACTGCGGCGCCCAAGAATCTCTCTTTCAAATACGTCTGGACTCCTTCCACCTCTTCGTTCTCAATGAGAACCTTCTCTACCACAGTCTGTTTTAAATCAAGACGGCTCTGCTTTTCTAAAGTCCTCTTCATATACTCACGGTACTTCTTTCTATCTGCCTGAGCCCGGGATGATCTCACCGCCGGTCCTTTTCCCGTATTAAGCAAGCGGAACTGGATACCTGTCTCATCAATAGCTTTACCCATCTCCCCTCCCAGGGCATCTACTTCCTTTACCAGCTGCCCCTTGCCCAGGCCGCCAATGGCAGGGTTGCAGGACATAAGGGCGATGGTATCCAGGTTCATGGTCAAAAGCAAGGTGGAACACCCCAGCCGACTGGCAGCCAGAGATGCCTCACAGCCAGCATGGCCTGCCCCTACCACGATAACATCATATTTCTTCTGTCTCATCCTCTTTTGCCGCAAAGGGATTCCTGCCAGAGGAGGCTTTGAAGTCTATTAAGTATGAAGAATCCTGCTGACTACACCCAGCGGCGTAGTTTCATGGCCTCGGTTTCTTAGTAGTTTTGAATACCGGGATAGGAGACCTTTTGTGGTAGGAGCTCTCCATAAGCCGCTTTACCCTGCTTATCAAACCCTTCCTTTCAACAGATCCCCCACCCACGGGTTCCTTCCCCGCCTCTATGGCTGATATAATCTCATCCAGGTCCTCATAGCTGAGACCTATCTCTTCTTCGTCTGTTTGACCTCGCCACAGACCAGCGCTGGGGACCCGGTTAATTATCTCCTCTGGAATTTCCAGCCCTCTTGCTAGTTTTCTCACCTCAGTCTTTAAAAGGTCCCCCAGGGGTAGAATATCACACCCTCCATCTCCATATTTTGTGAAATATCCTACTGATATTTCACTCTTATTACCTGTACCAACTACCAGATAATTCAAATTATTAGCGAAAAAATACAGGGTAGCCATCCTCAGTCTGGCCTTCAAATTGGCCAGAGCTAGCCTCTTGCCAGAGGGAAGAAGCTCCAAAAATCTATCATAAAGAGAATCCAGTGCCACTCGTTCTGTCTTTATCTTGAGTTTCTCAGCCACGAGCGATGCATACCTGGTGTCTAAGGGCTCGCTGTGGCAAGGCATAATTACCCCCAGTAGCCTTTCTCCCACAGCTCTTTTGGCCAAACTTGCCACCACTGAGGAATCAACTCCTCCACTTATTCCCACCACAACTCCCTCTACCCCTGCCTCCTTAACCTTTTGCCTGATCCAGCTGGATATTCTTTCCGCTAAATCCATTTTTTATCTAACCCCTGATAGCTTCTCTTTTAGCTGGTTATATGTCTCCTTCAGGGCCTCAGAGATAACTCTGGTATCTGAGAGAACAGACATAAAATGACTATCCCCCTTCCAGCGAGGAACGATATGAAGATGCACATGGTCTACTACCCCAGCTCCAGCCACCTTTCCCAAATTCATTCCCACGTTAAAACCCTCCGGATGCAGAACCTCCTTGAGAAGACCAGCCATTTGGCAAAGAATCTTCATCATTTCCTTAGCTTCTTCTTCAGTGAGATTCTCTACCGACTTTACATGCCTGTAGGGGGCCACCATAAGGTGGCCATTATTGTAAGGAAAAAGGTTGAGCATTACCAGACAATCTTTTCCCCTAAAAAGAACGTAGTTCTTCTCATCTTTGTTTTCTTTTGCCTTCTGGCAGAAGATGCATCCCTTTGTTTTTCTAGTTTCTAAAATATACTCCCTGCGCCATGGAGCCCACAGTCTTTCCATTATTCTTCCTTGAGAAGTGCTTATACAACTTACTTTAGCAAAATCCAGGTTCTCTGTCAAACTTGACAAAATGGGATCTCTTTATAAAATCTAAAGGTACAAATATCCCATCTCTCCTTTTGTGTATAACTCGTAGGAGTGCCATAAGACAAGTCTTTCCATAGCAAAAACAAGTTTTTTCTCATCCTTTTCCCTCGATTTTTAAGAGTTTGGAGTTATCCACAGCTGTGAATAAACCTGTGATTAAGTTTTAGGGCGGAAAGTAGATTTTTAAATGGATGAATATCAGAAAAATGTCTGGTTGGAGCTCCTTTCCAGGATTGAAACAAAGATTAAGCCTCAGAACTTTAAAACCTGGTTTAAACCTGCCCAATTACAATCCCTTACTGCAAAAAAATTAACCATCCAGGTTCCCAACGATTTCTTTAGGAAATGGTTAAGCAAAAGATATCTGCCACTCATAGAAAAAGAGATGGAACAAATAGTTAGTGGTCCCATTGAGGTCGGGTTTGTCTTGCCTCAAAAAATCGTACATAAGAAAAAGAGAATGCCTATGAGGGAAAATTCCTCTTCCTCAAAACTAAATCCTCGTTATCATTTTGACAATTTCGTGGTTGGAAATAGTAACAGATTAGCCCATGCCGCTGCTTTAGCGGTAGCTCAATCTCCTTCCCGGGCTTATAATCCTCTATTTATCTATGGAAAAGTGGGCTTGGGCAAAACACACCTTCTCCAGGCTATCGGTCACTATGTTATGGAACAGGGAAGCGAGTTAAACTTCACCTATTTATCTTCAGAACAGTTCACTAATGAGTTAATAAACTCTATTAGAGACGATAAGACAATAGAGTTTAGAAAAAAATACAGAAATACAGATGTTTTGGTAGTGGATGACATCCATTTTTTGGCCGGGAAAGAGCGTACCCAGGAAGAATTTTTCCATACGTTTAATACCCTCTACGAAGCACACAAACAGATTGTTCTCTCCAGTGATCGCTCTCCCACAGAAATTCCCACTTTGGAAAAAAGACTGCAGTCCCGTTTTGAATGGGGCCTGATTGCTGATATTCAACCCCCGGATCTGGAAACTAGAATCGCCATACTAAAAAAGAAGGCGGCAATAGACAATATGGAGCTCTCCGATGAAGTGGCTCTGTTTATCGCCGAAAGAGTAAAGAGTAATATTCGCAAGTTAGAAGGGTGTTTGGTTCGTCTGGCGGCTCATTCTTCTCTATTTAAACAAAAAATAGACCTGGATTTAGTGCCAGAAATACTAAAAGATATTCTCCCTGGTTGGAAGTCCAAACCTATAACTATAAAAATGGTTCAAGAAGTGGTAAGTAAATATTACAAAGTGAAAGAATCTGCCTTAAAAGGCAAAAAGAGAACAAAATCCATCGCCTTTCCTCGACAGGTGGCTATGTACCTTTGCCGTGAGTTTACTGAAGCTTCTTTCCCCGAGGTTGGTAACCACTTTGGAGGAAAAGACCATACTACAGTAATGTATGCCTGCAGAAAGATGGAAGAGAGAAAAGAGAAAGATAAAATTTTAATGAATGAGTTGAAAGAATTGAGAAAACTATTAAAAAGTCTGTGAGATCATGGGGAAAACTTATGCATAAAAAGAGAATTAAAACTAAACCATGGTTCCGTCTGTGGAATAATGTGGAAAAGTAAACACCTTATCCCAAGAATTGTCTTTGATTTTTATCACCATCCTCTTAGATCTGAAGGTATTATCCCCA
>JAUVZN010000038.1 GCA_030602545.1 Candidatus Aerophobota bacterium | reverse complement strand
ATTGGCTCTGCCATGGGTAAGGCCCAGATGGGCGGTGAGTTTATACCCCATCCCGTGAATCAGAGTTGTTCCAGTTTGAGCAATAGCTATTCCAGCCAGAAGAGAGGCGTATAAACAGTAGGAACGAATCTCAATATTCTCCAGGTCCTTCATAACCTCAGGCAAGTAATGTGCCAGGATCTGAATAGCTTCTAAGGCCAGCATTTCGCTGAAAGGCTGGGATTTATTTGAGGTATAGCTTTCAATAGCATGGCAGAGAGCATCTATTCCCGTATCCGCAGTAACCGAAGCAGGCAAAGAAAGAGTGAGCTGAGGGTCTACCAGGGCTACTCTTGGGAAGAGCAGAGAGTCTGCCATAATTTCTTTTTGAGGTGGATTCCTTTTGAGGTTAGTAAATACGGCATAGGGATTTACCTCGCTTCCGGTGCCGGCAGTGGTAGGAATGGCGATGAGAGGGAGGGGAGGTTTTCTGATCCTGTCCCTGCCAAGGTACAGGCTAAGAGGGGGTGGATTAGTGCACATTGCAGAGATCCCCTTAGCCACGTCGATGACGCTTCCTCCTCCCAATCCTATTATTAGGTCACATTTTTCCTTCCGGGCGAGCTCAGCTCCCTTCTCTGCTATACTGAGGGGAGGATTGCTCATTACTTCCTCCCAGAGAATGGTTTTTACTCCTGCTTTGTTTAAGGAATCTTCTATTTTCTCTTTGTTTCTGATTTTGTGAATGAGATTGCCATCAGTCACTATGAGAGCCTTCTGGCCCAACTCTTTAGTTTCTTCTCCCACCTTTCCGCTTGCATACTCGCCGAAGTAAACTTTGGTAGGAAGATGAAATGTAAATTCCGAGTTCATTGTTCTTCCCTCAGAGATAGATCTTTCTTATTTTCAGGACAAAGCGATGTATTTTCCTTCCCCTCTGAAGGGTCTAAAGCTTTCTCCTCCACCCTGGTAGAACTTACCAAAAAACTCCACATATTGCAAACGTGCAGTGTGAATAAATCCGGAGAGACAATTTATACCTATGTTGCCCAGGTGGCCTCCTATGAGGATGACAACCATAAGAACAGGACCTATCAGGGGTATTTCGTAAGTCATCCTGGCTATGGTATTTACTATGGTAGCAATGACACTGGTGGCTAGTCCAAGGGCTAAAAGACGGGAATAAGAGAGAATATCACCAAAGAGTCCCACCACTCCATAGATCTGATAGATCCCCTTCCCCAGTCTTATAAACAGGTTCTTGCTACCTCTTCCGGCAAATATAAGCAAAGTTCCTGCTCCTCCCAGGAGCATAATGAGACCAGAAGTGCGGGAAATTTCTCCTAGATAGCCGAATTTACCCAGTCCAAACAAAATTGCTCCCAGGATGATTAAAATCCAGGGAGCTTCGTCAAGAAGAACTGGAGCTATTTCTCCTTTCCTTAAAAAATCCCATATTTCCAGGGCTATTCCCAGGAGAATATGGACAATTCCCATGCCCAGAGCGATCATCAGAAAAACCATGGGTTGGGTTAATGGGTTGAACAAAACCAGCCGCTTGAGAGGGGAGAGGAAAGCAGGAAGCGCTGAGAATTCTACCCCGAACATCCCTCCAGTCAGAGTGCCCACTACTATGGTGATCAACCCGCTAATGAAGAGAATGTAGAAAAGCTTCTTTCCCTCTTCTCCAATCTTCATTTTCTTAAGGCAAAAGTAGGCTGCTACGGCAAGAATAACTCCATATCCCCCATCTGTCAAACAAAAAGCAAGAAAGAGGGCAAAGAAAGGAGCCAGGAAAGGGGTGGGATCAACCTCAAAGTAAAGGGGCAGTCCATAGAGATGGGTCACAAACTCAAAAGGCTTGAAAAAACGAGCATTGGAAAGGGCAACAGGTATTTTTTCTTCTCCTTTTTCTCCTGCTGGACGCACCACTATCTCCAGGGGGGAGAACTCTTTCAGACCTCTCCTGAGGCCAGAGAGATCCTCCTTTTTCACCCAACCTTCGAGGATGAAAGTATAGAAGCTTGATCGTGTCCCCGAGGCCACCTTTTTCTCCCGAAGAAGATTGTAAAAATGATCATGAAGACTCATGAGTTTGATTCTTTCCTTTACCAGATACCTAGATTTAGTCTCTATGGCAGTTATCTCTTTTTCTATCTGGGTAATCCTTTCCTTCATTTCCTTAATTTTTCCTCTAGGAGTTCCCAGCTCGGTGAAGAAAACTTTTTTCACTCTGAGTTTTTGAAATATGGATTCCACCTCCTCCGAATTTTCCTTGGAGTAAACGAGAAGGAAATATAATTTATTTGCCTCTTCCTTGACAATGTTGAGGTAAGTTATCCTCAGCTCATCCAGTTCTCTCTTAAGATCGGGTCCGTTCTCCCTGGAAACTATTCCTGACTGATAAAGAATGTACCTACCTTCCCTTAATTTTTCCAGAGGAAGGGGAAGCTCTTTCCAGTGATGTAAAAACTGAAAGCGTTCAAAGAGATTGTTTTTCTCTTCTCTTAATTTTTCTATCTGATTCTTAGATTCTGAGCATCTCTGGAAGATCCCTTGCCAATCAAAATTCCTAATCCAGTGAAAATAATCCTCCTGCTTGACCATTATCTTGGCGGGGAAAAGCCCCAAACCAGGCCTTTTCTGTTCAAACTGCCCCAGATAATCTATGGTCCAGCCGAGATGAGAGATCGCCTCCTCGATCTCATCTGTTTCCACTTGGGGTGGCTTGAAGGAGGAAGCAAGAGATTCACCATCCACAGGCTCAGGTTGGAAAAGAGCCAATTCCCGCAGTTTCGTGATTATGGAATTTCTTAGACTCTTTTCAGCAATGAGGTAAACCTTCCTCATTTCTGCTACAGCCATCTTCTAGCCTCTTAAGAAACTGGTTAAGATTCGACCCAGAATTTCTTTGCTCTTTGAACAATGAACTGGACAACCTCTTGGAAGTTTTTCTTGCTATTCTCTTCGATTCTCTTCCTCTCCAATTCAAATTCTTTCCCGATTCGCTTTATCTCTTCCTCGGCTTCATGCAAAAGTCTTTTCTTTGTCTTTTCCCCTTCTTTTCTCGCTTCATCCTCCGATTTGGCGATCATCTCCTTCCCTTCTTTTTCCGCTTCTCTTAACATTCTTTCTTTTTCTTTTCTCCCTCTCTCTATAACTGTCTCGGCTTTTTTTTCTGCTTCTTCAATTCTTTCTAGAACCTGTCTGGGCATATTGAGCCCCCCTTTTGATAAGTTTAACTTTAGCTTCCTTCAGCATCTCTAAAGCTAAAGAATCTGGGTAATTACCCTGGAAGACAATTTTTCTTATCCCCACATTGATGATCATTTTGGCACAGGTCAAACAGGGCTGGTGGGTGCAGTAAAGAACCGATTCTTTCACCCCAGTGCCATGCGTGGCTGCCTGAATAATAGCATTCTGTTCAGCATGCAGACCCCGGCATATCTCCTGTCTCTCGCCAGATGGAATCTTCAATTTATCCCGCAGGCACCCTATCTCTTCACAATGGGGTAGATGGCGGGGGGCTCCATTGTAACCCGTAGAAAGAATCCTTTTGTCCTTAACCAATAGAGCTCCTACTTTTCTTCTGAGGCAGGTGGAGCGAGAGGTGATGAGATGCGTGATTTCCATAAAATAATCATCCCATGAGGGACGTTTCTCTTTCATTCTTCTATCTTGCATTTTGAAGATTTTACTTTATTGAAGGGTACTTCACGCCATCGGACTCTTCAAACTCTGATGATTCAATATATTATATGAGGTCTGTTTGTCAACAGTCCTTGAGGAAAGCTCCCTCAGGCTCCCCTATCATAGCCTAAGCTTTTGAGATTCTTCAGGAAAATGGGCCTCATTCCAAGCCGAGTTTTTTTATAATCCCTTTTATATTTTCCTCAATCTCCCTGAGGCATTCCTCATAGCTCTGGCAGGAGCCTCCTATGGGATCAGAAATTTCTTCTTTTAGGCCTGTGGCAAACTCTTTTAGCAGAAAAACCTTACCCCGGCCCGGGGGATAAAGATGCAGGATTCTTTCTTTATGGTCTTTTTCCATTACCAGAATAAGATCAGCCATCTTTAGCGCCGCACCTTCAGAGCGAGCGCTTCGATAAAAAGAAGCATTTATTCCCTTCTCCCTTAGCACTTCTAGGGTCATTTTTCCGGGTGGTGACCCATAAAAAGCAGCTATTCCTGCCGAGTGGATCTTAACCCGATCGGATTCCTCTGCCGGCCATAGTTTTTTGAGGAGAGCCTCGGCCATGACACTTCGGCAGGTGTTCCCTGTGCAGACAAAAAGAATATCCCCCTTCGCTTTGCCTTCCTTATCTACGGTCTCCCTGGGAAGCCATCCCTCTCTGATCAATTGTAGCTCGCGGCTGGTAGCTCTCACTATAGTGGATTCCTCACCTAAAAGAGTTTCCCCTCCGTCCAGGAGCAAATCTATTCCTTCTTTTAGGTAGGCGCTAATCTGACTTGCTCTCAGGGGACTAGGTTCTCCTGAGAGATTAGCGCTGGTAGTCCCCAGGAGAATTTTGTTTTTCTCAATGAGCTTTCGAGGGATGGGATGTGAGGGAACTCTTATGGCAATTTCCCCTTGTTGATTTAGCAAGGTGGCAGGAGAAATGCTGCTAGCTTTAAATATAAGGGTTAGGGGACCGGGCCAGAATTTATTCATGAGTCTTTGTGCAGATAGGGGGATTGTTTCCACAAAATCAAGAATTTCCTCCTTTTTGGCCAAAAAGAGAATAAGGGGCTTTTCTCTAGGTCTTTTTTTGACCTGGTAGAGTCTATCAACCGCTCCTAAGCTCTCCGCATTTACTCCCAACCCGTAGACTGTATCTGTGGGAAAGGCCATTAATCCGCCATTCTTGAGGACCCTGATACCCTCTTTGATTTTGTGGTCCTCTGGATGGGCAGGATTTATTTTCATTATTCTCATTTCTTTGTCTGTTTGTCCGGATTCAACTCTTAATTTTCACAGGATCAAAGTTTATTTTATTTTAACCAGAGGGGAAGTCAAGAAATCTCAAAGGGTCACTTGCTATTTTCGTCAAATATTGTATACTCCAAAAGTATCTAAAAAAAAGCTTACTTGGTAAGCGTAAAGGAGGATAAAAATGCCTTTAGCGGACGAGTTGGGGTTCCCTAGTATTCCCCTAAACAAAAAATGGATTGGACTGGCTGTCTTAGGGATTATCATCATAGTGGTTTTGGCCTCTCTCTTTTACTCCATTGGACCGGAAGAGCTAGGGGTAATCAGGAGGTTTGGAAGATATGTGAGAACTACCCAACCAGGACTCCACGTAAAAGCTCCCTTTGTGGAGACAGTGACAAAGGTGAGGGTACTGCATGTCTTTAAGGAGGAATTTGGGTTTAGAACTCTACAGGCCGGGGAGCGGACCATTTATGCACCAGGAAGATTCGATGAGGAATCCCTGATGTTAACCGGGGATCTTAACGTGGCAGTAGCCGAATGGATTGTTCAGTACAGGGTTTTGAATCCAGTGGAGTATCTCTTTAATGTGAGAGACCCTAGTGAGACTATCAGGGACATTTCAGAAGCAGCCATGCGCCAGATAGTAGGGGACAGGAGTGTGGATGAGGTTTTGACAGTGGGAAGGATAGAGATAGGGCAGGAGGTTCAGAAGAAACTTCAGGAGGTGCTTGACTTTTATCAAGCCGGGGTTCAGGTTATCACCGTCAAGCTGAAAGACGTAAATCCTCCTGATCCGGTAAAGCCTGCTTTTAACGAAGTTAATGAGGCCAAGCAGGAGAGAGAAACTACTATTAATGAGGCCTGGCAGGCTTACAATCAAATCATTCCCAAAGCCAGAGGGCAAGCAGAGAAAACGATCAGTGAAGCTGAAGGATATGCTATCAATAGAGTAAATCAAGCCAAGGGAGATGCTAATAAATTTGTAGCTATCTGGCAAGAGTATAGGAAGGCTAAGGATGTTACCAGAAGAAGACTGTACCTGGAGACTTTAGGAGAAATTCTGCCTAAGATGGGTCGCAAATACATTATTGATTCAGAGCAACAGGGGATTTTGCCTATGTTGTCCTTAACCGAGACGGGAGGCCAATCATGAAGCCTGAGAGATGGATTCTCATTATAGTTCCGGTCATTGTGGTTTTGATAGTGGTGGCAGCAACCCTGTATACAGTGGATGAAACAAAGCACGTGGTTATCACCCAGTTTGGTGAACCTATCGGGGAACCTATCACCAAAGCAGGTCTACATATAAAAAAGCCGTTTATCCAGAAGGTAAACTACTTTGAAAAACGCCTTTTGAGCTGGGATGGCAGCCCTACCCAGATTCCTACCAAGGATAAAAAGTACATCTGGGTGGATACCACGGCCCGATGGCGGATTGTAGATCCCCTGAAGTTCCTTCGAACAATGGGGGAAGAAAGGATAGCTCATGGCAGACTGGATGACATAATTGATTCGGCTACCCGAAATCAGATCACCGGCCAGTTACTTTATGAGTTGGTGAGAGATTCGCAGAGAGAGTTTGTGGAAACTGAGCTGGGCATTGGGGCTGCGGAAGAGGTGGGCGAAGTTAAACTTGGCCGGGATAAGATAACTAGAATGATTATGGAAGAAGCTAGCCCCGGGGTCACCCAATATGGAATAGAATTAGTTGATATTAGGATAAAGAGGCTAAACTATGTGGAGGAAGTAAGGGAAAAAGTTTATGCTCGTATGATTTCGGAACGAAAAAGAGTAGCTGAGCAGGATCGCTCAGAAGGTAAGGGAAAACAAGCTGAGATAGAGGGAATGAGGGAGAAAGAACTGAAGAAAATCACCTCCCAGGCTTACAGAAAGGCTCAAGAAATTAAAGGTGAGGCTGATGCTGAAGCCACCGCTATATATGCTGAGGCCTATACCAAGGACCCCGAGTTCTATTCTTTCGTAAAGACTCTGGAGACTTACCAAGAGACTTTGGACGATAACACCTGGTTGCTTTTGACCTCGGACAGTGAGTTCTACAAGTATCTCAAGAAACTTTCTCCCTGAGTGTAACCTCTTAGATTCCCTTCTTTAAGAAATTTCGGGGAAAGTCTAGAAAAAGCAAGCTATTGACACGGAAATAAACTTTAGTATAATGAAAAGCCCAAGTCCAACAACAAGGGGTTTGACAGACTAAAAAGAAATAAATAGGCAAAAAATGGTTGAGTCAAAAGGAAAAAGGGGGAGTTTTGTTTATTTTTTTGCACAGAATCATGCCCATGGTTCGCGTGCCATGCGAAATTTACTGGGGGGCAAAGGAGCAAACCTTGCTGAAATGGCCCGCTTAGGAATCAGGGTTCCTCCTGGTTTTACTATCACTACCCAAGTCTGTTCCTACTATGCAAAACACCGCTCTTATCCAGAAAGTTTCTCTTCTGAGATAACTCAAAATTTAGAGAGATTGGAGAGGGTAACCGGAAAGAAATTTGGAGACCCCGATAACCCTCTACTGGTCTCTGTACGATCAGGGGCTAGAATCTCCATGCCCGGGATGATGGACACGGTCTTAAATCTCGGCTTAAACGATACCGCAGTCCAGGGATTGGTGAGGCAAACAGAGGACGAGCGATTCGCCTACGATGCCTATCGCCGGCTCCTTCAGATGTTCGGCAATGTAGTCCTGGGGATAGAGGGGAAAAAATTCGAAGAGCTTATCCAGAAAGAAAAGGCAGCCAAAGGGGTAAAGGGAGATATTGAGTTAACTGCTGAAGATTTCAAGGATCTGGTGGAGGGATTCAAAGAATTGATAGTTAAGGAAAAAGGGGCTGGGTTTCCCCAGGATCCCCTCCAGCAGCTAGATATGGCAAAGGATGCTGTTTTTGCCTCATGGAACAATAAGAGAGCTATTAACTATCGGCGGATCCACAAGATTCCTGAACATTGGGGCACAGCGGTTAATGTTCAGAGCATGGTCTTTGGCAATATGGGGGAGGACTCTGGTACCGGAGTTGGATTTACTAGAAATCCGGCTACAGGAGAAAAAGGGATTTATGGGGAATACCTGCTCAATGCTCAAGGAGAGGATGTGGTTGCCGGGATAAGAACACCTCGGCCTCTTTCTCAACTAAAGGACGATATGCCCGGAATCTACGAGGAGCTGGTCAGCGTCACCCAGAGATTAGAAACCCATTACCGCGATGTGCAGGATTTTGAATTCACCATAGAAAATGGGGTGCTTTATCTCCTGCAGACCAGGACAGGTAAGAGAACTGTTCAGGCTGCCATAAAAATAGCCACTGATATGGTTGAGGAAAAATTGATCACTAAAGAGGAAGCTCTGAGGAGAGTAGAGCCAGATCAATTGGATCAACTCCTCCATAGGTGGATTGACCCCGGGGCAAAAGTTGAAGTAATCACCCAGGGTCTGCCAGCCTCCCCGGGAGCAGCTACAGGAGCAATTGTTTTCACAGCAGACAGAGCAGTCGAGCTAACCAAGGATGGAAGGAAAGTGATCCTGGTGCGGAGCGAAACTTCGCCGGAAGACATACATGGAATGGCAGCGGCTGAAGCTATCCTCACTTCTCGAGGCGGGGTAACTTCGCATGCTGCGGTGGTAGCAAGGGGTATGGGTAAATGCTGTGTAGTCGGGTGTGAGGCTATAAAGGTGGATGAGAAAAAGGGGAAATTTGAAGTAAATGGATTTGTCTTTAGAGAGGGCGATTTTATAACTCTGGATGGGAGCACTGGCAAGGTCATAAAGGGTATAGTTCCTACGGTTGAGCCTGTGCTAAGTGACGAATTTAGGAAGCTTATGAAGTGGGCAGATGAGGTGAGAGTCCTGGGTGTAAGGGCCAATGCGGATACTCCCAAGGATGCCAGAATAGCTCGGGAGTTGGGAGCAGAAGGAATTGGGCTTTGTCGAACAGAGCATATGTTCTTTGGGGAGGATAGACTTCCCTATGTACAGAAGATGATTTTAGCCGAGGATCACCAGGAACGAGAGAAAGCACTAAAGATTCTGGGGCCCATACAGAAGGAAGATTTTAAGAATATTTTTAAGGAAATGGAGGGCTTACCTGTTATCATTCGATTACTAGATCCACCTCTCCATGAGTTTTTGCCCAATTATGAGGATCTCTTGCTCGAGGTTGATAAGTTAAAACTGGAAGGGGCGGATGAGGAAGTTATCCAGGAGAAAGAAAAACTCCTCCATCGCGTTGAAAACTTGAGGGAAGTGAATCCCATGTTGGGACATCGGGGTTGTAGACTGGGTATTACCTTTCCAGAAGTCTATAAGATGCAGACGAGAGCTGCTTTTGAAGCTGTGGCTGAGTTAGTCAGTCAAAAAAGAAAGATTTATCCCGAGATTATGATTCCTCTGGTGGTTCATGAGAAGGAATTGTCCATTCTGAGGAAAGAGATAATAGAGGTCATTAATGAGGTTATGAAGGAAAAAGGGGTAGATTTTGAGTACAAAATAGGTACAATGATAGAGCTTCCTCGTGCTGCTCTGTGCGCGGACAGGATTGCCAGGGAAGCAGATTTTTTCTCTTTCGGAACCAATGATCTTACTCAAACAACCTTTGGTTTTAGTCGAGATGATGCCGAAGGAAAATTTCTTCCCATCTACATTAAGAATAAAATTTTAAATGATAATCCCTTCCAGGTAATGGATCAGGAGGGAGTGGGAGAATTGGTCCGGATAGGTACGAGGAAGGGACGTGAAACAAAGGAGAATTTGGAGATAGGCATTTGTGGGGAACATGGAGGAGAGACTTCCTCCGTTAAGTTCTGTCATCGTGTTGGAATGGATTATGTGAGTTGTTCGCCCTACCGAGTTCCCATTGCTCGTCTGGCAGCTGCCCAGGCAGTACTAGAAGAGGAGGAAGCCGAACCTTGAGATAGCAGGGGAGGTGCCAGAGCGGCCAAATGGGACGGGCTGTAAACCCGTTGGCGCTGCCTACGATGGTTCGAATCCATCCCTCCCCACCACTACCATGTTGTTTGATGCACGACAGAAAGGCGGTCCTCCTACCTTTGTACACAGGAGTGGGATTCGAAGCCGAGTCGAGCGCCTCCGGGGGAGGAAAAGTGAGCGAAGCGAACGACAGCGAGACCGGCAGGCATCGGAGGAGG
Organism: Candidatus Aerophobota bacterium; assembly: GCA_030602545.1. Lineage (GTDB taxonomy): Bacteria > Aerophobota > Aerophobia > Aerophobales > AE-B3A > SOJT01. Next base: position 214 of record JAUVZN010000038.1, on the reverse strand, counting down.
AGTGAAACGACGGGGGAGAAGGAATCCATCCCTCCCCACCATACATAGTGGGTTGATATTTCAGCCGAGGTATTCTTGCCCACGTAGCTCAGAAGGAAGAGCACATCCTTGGTAAGGATGAGGTCACCGGTTCAATTCCGGTCGTGGGCTCCAACTAGATTTGAAGTTTAAGCCAGCTAAAAAGCTGGTACTGAGGGGAAGGGGAATTTTAACA
>JAUVZN010000095.1 GCA_030602545.1 Candidatus Aerophobota bacterium | reverse complement strand
AGAGGGTACTTTCCTTCTGGCCAGTCCTCGGCAAGGAGAAGTCTCCCGGGGTCAGGATGATTCAAGAAATTTACCCCTAGAAGCTCGGCAATCTCCCGCTCAATCCAGTTAGCACCAGCAATTATGCGAGCGATGGACTCTAACTCACAATTCTCTTTTGGCACGGGAACTTTAACCGTAACCACTTTGTTGAGTTTGTCAAAGGCAAAGTGATAGAGTATTTCTATAGCCTGGGGAGTATCTACCCCTGAGGCAATGATAAATCTAGCTCCTTGTTTGGCAAAGATGAACTCGGCCACTTTAGTTATATCTTCTCTGGACATAGTAATATAATACCTTTTTGGAGATTTTTCCTCCCAATTGATGATTCTATCCTTAAATTCTGCCTTAAAGGCTTCAATAGGATCTAGCGAACTCATCTTTTTATTCCTTCTCCTAACTCCAGGAGCATTTTCTGAAGCCATGCCCCTGTATTAAATATCTATTTAAGACTCCCAAGGAGCTTTACCACCCCATCAATGATGGCCTCGGGCTTGGGTGGACAACCAGGAACATAAGCATGAACGGGGATATGTTTATCCACCGGTCCTACAATGTTATACCCGGGACTAAAGATGCCAGTGCTCAGGGCGCAGGAACCAATGGCGACTACCAGCTTGGGCTGAGGCATCTGTTCCCAGGTTAGTTTCATTCTGGGAAGGCACTTTCTGGTGACAGCTCCGGTAACCAGAATAACATCAGCATGCCGGATGCTTCCTACCAGGACGATTCCAAATCTTTCCAGATCAAATTTGGGAGTCAAACAATCCAGGATTTCTATATCACAGTTGTTGCATGAGCCGGTACACAGATGGAAAACCCAGATAGATTTCTTCAAAGCCCAGAGTTTACTCATTTTTTACAGTCCTACCAGAGCTAATACAAACCCTACCAGGGAAAGAGGAAACATTCTTAGCCAGAAAAATCTCAAGGCCTGATCTATTCGGAGACGGGGATTGGTATTTTTCACCAGGATTATCAAAACAAGAATAACCAAATACTTAACTACTGACCAGAGAATACCCAGACCTTGAAACTGAAATCCTCCCAGAAAGATAGTAATCAAAAACACTGGCAGAGCAAAGAGGGCCATGGCCCGGGTAAGTTTGAAAATGGCTAAGGGAGGGCCGGAATATTCGATGTAGGGGCCGGCCATTATTTCCTGCTCTGCCTCGGGAGCATCAAAGGGCACCAGGGTCATTTTAGCCTGAAGGCAGAAGAAAGCAACTACCAGGGCTATAATAGAAGAGAGGTGATGAGTAAACATCATCCCGTAATTTGATTGATAAAGAAGGATAGAGTCCAGTTTGATGCTTCCGATGCTTACTACAGGGGTAAAGATAGCCACAATAAAAGGAAGTTCATCAGCCAGAATCATTTTCATCTCCCGGCTAGCTCCTAAAGCTCCCAGGGGATTGGCGGAAGCCGAACCCCCCATAACAATGGCTAGAGAGGGCAAAATAGAAAGATAGAGAATGACAATGAGATCCCCCAGGAAAGACTGGTGAGGATTAAGATTAACCTGCCAGAGAATAAGGGAGACTAAAGTCACGCCTATGAGGCCAATGATGGGAGCGATCAAAAAACTTATTCTACTGGCTCCCCGGGGAATAATAGTTTCTTTACCCAAAAGCTTAAAAAAGTCAACAAAATTTTGATACCAGGGAGGTCCAACTCTCCACTGAAGACGAGCCGTGATTTTTCTATCCACCCAGGCTACCAAAAGTCCAACTGCAGCGGTAAAGAGAAAACCGGGGAAGACTACAAACGCCGCCATGCTGTATAGAACCTGACTCATCATGAATCCTTTTAGTTACTTTCTCTTAACTCTTCTTCCAGGGTGTCATCTGGACGATAACCTCACCGACCAGATGTTGATTCTTTTCTTCTTCAACCTCCAAGTCCCCGTACTCAATAGCTCCTTGGGGAGAGGTGTGGACACAGAGAGGTTTTTCTCCCTCCTTGAGCCTACCTTCACAGAGATCGCATTTAAAGGTGAGAAAAGGAATTACCTCGAAATAAATGGTTCCAAATGGACAGGCGAGGGCACATGATTTACAACCCACACAGAGGAGATTATTCCTTTTTATCTCCTTTATCTCCCCACTTTCCAGTCTTTCCAGAGCCTCATACCGACAGGCAGAAATGCAAGGGGCGTCTTCACATTTCCGACAGACCAGTTGAAAGGCCAACCACTCCCGAAGGGAGATAAAACCGTTGTTGTCAGGGTGATAGGGGTAACTACACTCGACCTTAGGGTCTTTCACTTCCCACCATTGGTCCAGGTTAATGAATAACCTCCTGGCAGGCTTCTTTGTTGGATCTTTCCTTTGTTTTGCCTTGGCTTCGTCCACTTACCTCACCTCAAAGTCAATGAGACAGCTAATCCCAGATATTGGGGATATTCTTCATCTGCTCGTAGGTAAATACAGGACCATCCCGGCACACCAGATATTTTCCCATCTGGCAGTGTCCGCATCTCCCCAGTCCACAGGACATATTCTTTTCCATAGAAAGATGGATATTTTCATCTCTATAACCTACCTCTAGCAGCTTCAGGGTAGTAAACTTCATCATAACGGGAGGACCACATACTACAGCCAGGCTTTCTCTAAAATTAGATATCTCCTTGTCTAAGTTATCCAGAGTAGTGGTAACCAGTCCTACCTGCCCCTTCCAGGTTCCATCACCTTCATCCACGGTGATGCGAAAAGAAATTTTATCCTTGAATTGAGTTTGCCACTTGTTCAATACTGCTTCTTTGAATACTATGTCTTTAGGTGTTCTGGATCCGCAGCAAAAGACTATTTTCTTATAATCATCAAGGCGGTAGGTTAAGGAGAGAAAGAGCGACCTGAGGGGAGCCATACCTACGCCCCCTCCCACAATGAGGATTTCCTTCCCCCTGAATTTGTCCAGAGGGTACTCTTTTCCGAAGGGTCCCCGAAGTCCTACCACACTGCCTTCCTTCGAATCATGCAGGGCAGAGGTGATCCTACCAACCCGCATGATAGTGACTTCGAGTTTTTCTTTCTCATAAGGAGAGGACGAGGGAGTGAAAGGTCCTTCTCCCACTCCAGGGACAGTCAACTGGATAAACTGCCCTGCTTTAAAGTCCAGGGAGCGCTCCGGCTTCAGACGAAATGTTTTTATGTTGGGAGTTTCGGTGATAACTTGAGAAATATTAGTTTTGATAGGGTCATACTCGCTCACTTTATCTTCTCCATAGAAGCTTCTGATGATTCCTTCTCCAAATCCCGGAAGACCTTTCTCATATCAATTTTTCCGATACAGACACTGATGCATCTCCCGCAACCGGTACAGGCATCGAGATTCACATTCTCCGGGAAGAAGTAAAATTTACAGAATAATCTATTGCTAAATCTGTCTGCTAGCTTGGGTCTGGGGTTTGCCCCTCCGGCTACCCGGGCAAAGCCAGTAAGAAGACAAGCATCCCAGAGGCGGACTCTTTCGAACCTGTCTTTCTCCTTCCCATCCTGAAGAAGAAAACATCGGCAAGTAGGGCAGATCTCATTACACCCACCACAGTCTACACAACTCTCAGAATGGTTCTTCCAGACAGCAGAGGAGTAACTTTCCCTGATGAGATCCCTATAGGGACTCTTAACCTCGACTTCCTGGTTTAGTTCTTTAACCTTGCTTTGAGAATTAGCTCTTATTTTTTCTCTCTGGGCCAGGAGGGCCTCGTCGGCAGAGGTGAATAAATTCTGATCCTGGCTAACTATGGTCTTACCCTTTTCTGAACCCACCTCTATGACAAAACCCCCATCTACTGGA
>JAUVZN010000098.1 GCA_030602545.1 Candidatus Aerophobota bacterium | reverse complement strand
AAGCATCTCATTTTTCTAAAGATAAAGTAGGGTTTAAATACTTGAGAGTATTGATTTAAGATGGAGGTTAAGCAGGGCTTTCCTCGAGATAGAGGATATGGAAAGGTTGTTCTGACACTGGGTTTCTATGATGGAGTCCACCGAGGGCACCAGAGGATTATCAAGGAGGTTATCCAGGAAGCTAAGAGATGGGGAGGCAGGAGCTCTCTGGTTACTTTCCGTCCTCACCCTTCTGAGTTTTTCCATGGCCGACCCTTATCCCTCCTTACCACCTGGGAAGAAAAAAAGGAAATTTTCAAAAGGTTGGGCCTGGATCTGGTGGTGGCTCTTCGATTTACGGCTCATCTGGCCTCTCTTTCCCCCGAGACTTTTCTTGAGAAGCTCCGGAGAACTCTAGGATTTGAGCAGCTTATCGTGGGGGAAGACTTTGTTTTTGGGCGCGAGCGGCAAGGAAATGCACAGTGGCTAGAGGAAAATCAGAGTAGATTTGGATTTAAACTCTGGATAGTTCCTCTCATAAAGGTAGGAGGAGAGAAACTATCAAGTTCTTTGATCCGTCAATGGCTCAGGATGGGAGAGATAGAGAAAGCGACCCAGGGTCTGGGGCGATACCCCACCATTACAGGAAAGGTGATAGGAGGAAAGAAAAGGGGCCGCCTTTTAGGTTATCCAACGGCGAATCTGGCGCCTTATCCGGAGAAGCTTTTGCCTCCTTCAGGGGTGTATGCGGGAAGAGTCGATCTCAAAGGAAAGTTTTACAAAGGAATGATAAATGTAGGTATCAAACCCACCTTTGAGGATTCCTCGTTTGGAGTAGAAGTTCATATTCTGGGGTTCAGTGGACATATTTACGGACATAGCATCAAAATAGAACTGGTCAGTAAGATCCGGGCGCCTGCAAAGTTTACCTCTCCAGATCACCTCTCAAAGAAGCTAAAAGAGGATAGGATTAGAACGGAGAGAATACTGGATGGTCTGGACTTTTCCCGGGGAGGCTCTCATATTTCATAGTTTGAGAACTAGAACTTTTGGTCAAAAGATCCATTCCTACTCTAAGGTAGCATCTACTAACGATGTTGCCTACAAGCTTGCTCTTGAAGGAGGCGAGGAAGGAGAGGTGGTATTGGCCAGAGAGCAGACCCGGGGGAAGGGACGGGGGAATCATTACTGGTTTTCTCCTCCGGGCAGCCTGTCGTTTTCTCTTATTCTGCGTCCTCAAGGAATTGCCTCTTCCCAGGTTCCCCGTTTGAATATACTGGGAGCGCTAGGAATTGCCATAACTTGCGGGAAGATGTTTCCCACCCTTTCCCCTCAAATTCGCTGGCCCAATGATACTGTCATAGGGAAGAGGAAGGTGGGCGGTGTTCTTTGCAGGGCAAGATGCAGAGAGGACAAAGTCATTTTTGTGGTGATGGGGATAGGGGTGAACTTGAATATAGAGGAATTTCCTCCATCTCTTCTTTCTACAGCTACCTCCCTTAAGAGGGAGCTGGGATACACTGTGGAAAAAGAGACTTTCCTCAGGACTCTTTTGGAGGAAGTGGAAGAATTATATATAGCCTCCGAGCAAGATTTTTCTTCCATCTTAGACAGAGCCCGTCTTCTCTCATCCTTACTGGGGAAGCAGGTTAGGGTTCAAACGGGGCAGGGGGAAATCGCTGGTCTAGCTCAGGATCTTGACGAGGAAGGAAACCTCATCTTAAGGCTGGAGAGCGGCATTCAGACAAAAATAACACCCGAGGAAGGATATCTGAGGCTTTAAACAAGGGAGATGAGGAAAATGAAGTTAGCCCTGGATATAGGTAACACTCTGGTCAAAGTGGGGCTATTCCAGAAGTCGGAGCTTGTCTTTAAAGGTGAGTTTGCCACCCGACCGAGAAAGGAGATAGATGAGTGGGGAATCCTCCTTTCTCATTGGGTAAGAGAGTATGAGAAGATTCCCCAAATAGAAAAAGCTATAGTTTCCTCCGTAGTTTCATCTACCTTTATCCCCTTAAGGGAAGCAGTGATTAAATATTTTGGTCTAACTCCTTTTGAGGTAGAAGCTGAGAAAGTTGGAATTCCTGTTCTCGTGGACAATCCTGGCGAAGTGGGGGCAGATAGAATAGCTAATGTTGCTGCTTGTATTCACTTATATAAACTTCCAGCTATAGTTGTGGACTTTGGAACAGCCACTACCTTTGATGTCATCTCAGAGACTGGACAGTATCTGGGAGGAATCATTGCTCCTGGGGTAAGATCTTCTCTGGAAAGTCTGGCTGAAAAAGCAGAAGCCCTATTTGCCGTAGAGTTTAAAAGACCCGTCTCTGTGGTTGGCAAGAACACCAAAGAAGCCTTGATTTCAGGGAATTTTTACTATTCCCTGGGAGGGGTGAAAGAGATAGTGAGAGAAATAAAAAATGAACTGGGAAAGCGCACTTCAATCATTGCCACAGGAGGACTGGGGACCTTGCTGGCCAGAGACTGGGACGAGATTGACGAGCTAAACCCCGACCTTACCCTTCAGGGTCTTAATCTTATTGTTGAGCGATACGACAAAATGCGCCTGTAGCTCAGTAGGATAGAGCAGCGGTTTCCTAAACCGTTGCAGGTCGTTCCGGAGAACTGTTCTGAATAGCCAAAATCAGCTTATCATCCTACTTTCAAGGATTTTTCTTTCCCCACCAATTTGTATCAATTTGTATGATTTTGTATCTGACATGGACACTATATGGACACCAAAAATTTACTATATTGGGGTGAGGTATAGAGCATTCGACATAGGCAAGGTGAGGAGAGAGCGAGAGTTTGAGGATTATCTAGCGGTTTCAAATTGACAAGTAGCTCTACTGAGACAGCTTGTGATGATAGGTGAGAACCGAGGATGTCTAATTCAAATATCTTTTGAGCCACTAGTCGTAAGCTCTATGAGGCAAGTTAGACGCAGGCAAAAGCTTTTTCAGGTAGCCGTCTTATCTTACGACGCAGGTCACTTTCAACATTGGGGATTTTCGCTTTCCCTCGCTTGACCCGTTTTAGTTCAATCTCCGATTCTAACAATGTCTGTATGTTCCGTGCAAAGCATTCCTGTTGGGATTTGCAATTCCCGCATTTTCTTCCCTCAAAAGTCCTGTTCTTAAAGAATTGGGGAATAAACTCGTAATAATTTAAGAAAACCAGTCCTAGCACGTCTTTTATGTCCTTATCCACCATTACCCGCATGTTGTTTCCTAATTCCAGACAATCGCTCGAAAACCGGTGAGGCACCCTCGTAACATACATCATATCGGTATCCTGGTCATAATGGAATGTTACCTCTCTGGCACCTTTTGTTTCATCTTTCTCCTTCCTCATCTTCTCCTCCGTAAACGCGTAATTGACGTAACTCTACCTCGCACATTCATCGCATGAATAATGCAATACTTGTTACACTCCTCTAGGAGAACAACTACTTCTACCGGAGGTTTTCCTCGAAAATCTCTCAAATATCTGATTCTCCCTTTCCCTACGAAACTAGGTTTGCCAGATTCGACGGTTTCCA
>JAUVZN010000060.1 GCA_030602545.1 Candidatus Aerophobota bacterium | reverse complement strand
GCAGGTCTTAATTTCAGCAGGTATAGTGCGTGGTAAGAGTATGACCTCCTACGAAGCGGTAAGGGATGATTTGATCAACGCAGGAGCCAATTATGAAGATAGCCCTGTGGTTGTTGATGGAAATATAATAACTAGCCGGGTCCCTGATGACTTACCTGATTTTTGCCTCAAAATCATTGAGAAATTGCTCGCATGAAACCTCTGTTAGTTCTGGGTTGGGATGTGGTTAAGAATAGCTGGCAAAAAACAACAATATCAATAAGCATTCCCGCTTCCCGTAAAGAGGCCCTTGGAGATGATGTCCTTCAACTCTTCTCAGTTGACAAAAATTTTATTTTGACTATACTATATCATAGAATTAAATTCTATAATATAGAAAAGGAACGACTTGTCCTTCAAAGGAGGAAATCATGTGAAAAAGAAAGAGTGCGGCTCAAGTGGTAATGGTGACCTTTATGGTGAGGCATTAGTTTTGTCAAAAGATAATACTAAACCAGAAGGAGAAAGTAAAGATTAAAGGAGGAAATCATGAGGAAAAGAAAGAGTGCGGCTCAAGTGGTAATGGTGACCCTCATTCTGGGGGCACTGGTTTTGTCATCAGCGATATGTGCGGCACAAGAAATTAAGTTTGTGCCCAGAAACCGGACCTTGATTAGCGTAGGAGGAGGCGGAGAGGCTTCTCTCCAGTTCCCCGACTATACATCGATGAACCCCTATTTTCTTGGCCATATCTCGGCGCATGGTGCACAGTTCGCCTGGAACCCCCTCTTTTTTTACAACTACTTGGGAGATGAGGAGATCCCCTTCATGGGGGAAAGCTACCAGTATAACGCCGACTTCACCGAGCTAACCATCAAGATTCGCCCGGGAGTGGAGTGGAGTGACGGCGTTCCCTTCACCGCGCGGGACGTAGCCTTCACGCTAAATATGCTTAGAGATAACGCTCCTGCCCTGCGCCAATCCGGCGACATGAAAATCTGGGTCAAGGATGCCCAGGCGATAGACAAGCTGACTGTTAAGGTAATCTTTAACAGTCCGAACCCGCGCTTTATGTTCAACTATCTCATGCCCCACCAGGACATAGGTATCTGGATAATCCCCGAGCATATCTGGAAGAACCAAGACCCCGCGGACTTCTCTAATTATGACATGGAGAAGGGCTGGCCCGTGGTTACCGGGCCTTACCGTCTGGCCCTTTCCACACCAGACCAGACGATTTGGGACTTGCGGGAGGACTGGTGGGCGGCTAAGATAGGCTTTCAACCTATGCCTAAAGTGGAGCGCATTATCTTCCTGCCTGCCTTTGACGAGACCAAGCATGCCCAGATGATGATCAACAACGAGGTGGACGTTAGCCTGAATCTATCATCAGAAAATATACAGAAAGTGCTGGAACTGAACCCTAAGGTAAGCACCTTCAGCGGCCATAAACCACCTTTTGGGTATAAGGACTGGTGGCCCACTGGTCTGGGTTTTAACGATAGCGAGCCGCTCTTTGACGACCCTGAGATTCGCTGGGCCATTAGCTACGCCATAAACCGCGATGATGTGGTGACCTACGGACTGCAGGGGGCGGGGACAGCGACCAAAGTACCCTTCCCCGAGTTCCCCGCTCTGAATCGGTATATTGACTCTATCCAGGACTTGCTGGAGCAGTACGACACCAATGAATTCAATCCCCAGAAGACCGTAGAGACCATGGAGAGGAAAGGGTACACCAAGGATAAGGAGGGGTTCTGGGTGGACTCCGATGGGAACCGCTTGAAGATTGAAATTACTACCTTCTCTGTACTTCAAAGTATTGCCCCGCCCGTGGTTGAAAATCTGCGCAGAGCCGGATTTGACGCCTCCTACCACATGCCTGCTGACTTTTTTAGCAGGATAAGCTTGGGGATCGCAAAAGCCTACATATTTGGCCATGCTGCCAGTGTGCGCGACCCCTATATGACCCTTGATTTGTACCACAGTCGTTTTGCACTGCCCACAGGCGAGTCAACCTGGCCCCCCTATCGCTGGGTTAACCCGGAGTTCGACAAGATCGTTGAGCAGATGGGCACCATTGCCTATGATGATCTCGAGATGTTCCCTCTGTTTCACCAAGTTATGGAGATCTGGCTGAAGGAATTGCCCGATATACCCCTTTCCTCCTACTACCACAGGAATCCCATAAATCATACCTACTGGACGGGATGGCCAAATGAGGACAACCCCTATACAAACGATGCCAATTGGCACAAAACGTTGCTTCTGATGCTTCTGAGGCTTCAGCCCACTCAGTAGCCGGCCTGGGGGATATTATCGCCGTTTGTTTGGTTCGGCGATAAGAGTATAAGTGACCGCCAGAGGAGCCATTTCAACGGACTAGGCGCCTCTGGCGGATATTTTAGGTGGCTAAAAGGGAACTTTACCCTATTTTAGTCAAGTTGAAAGCCCTTCACCAAAGGTAGAAGTATGCACGGAGTTAGGAGGACTCATGAGCCTTAATTATCTATTAAGAAGATTAGGTCTTTTCGTCGTGGTGGTCTGGGCAGCGGTCACCCTCATCTTTTTCCTTCCCAGGCTGGCCTCTGAAAGGAACCCCATCGTGGAGAGGATGGGGCAAACAGCGGCTTCGGCGGGCAAGCTCGGGGAGGGAGTAGGGGAAATGGTGAAAGCCTGGGAGGCCAAGTTTGGTTTGGACCAACCCTTGTGGAAGCAGTACCTGCGTTACTTCAGGGATGTCCTTCATTTAGACTTCGGTTACTCCCTCGCCTATTATCCCACTAAAGTGATAGACCTGATTATAAAGGCACTCCCGTGGACCATCGGTCTCTTCGGTGTAGCCACCCTTATATCTTTTCTTCTGGGTAGTTTGGGGGGAGCCCTGCTGGCCTGGCCCAAGGCACCGAGATTCTTGCAGTATCTTCTGCCCTTTTTTCTGACCTTGTCGGCCGTTCCCTATTATCTGCTGGGCCTTGTTCTCTTGTTCCTCTTTGCCTTTACTACCCGTATATTCCCTCTGTCGGGAGGGTATCCGGTCGGAACAGTGCCAAGCTTGTCCTTCCCTTTTATACTGGAGGTCCTGCGTCACGCGGTTTTGCCCGGCTGCGCCATGATCATTGCCGGGGTAGGATTCTGGGCACTGCAGATGCGGGGAATGATGATAATAGGTCTAGAAGAGGACTACATAGCCTTTGCCGAAGCTAAAGGACTGAAGGGAAACCGCATCTTCTTCAGATATGCCCTTCGCAATGTCCTCCTCCCTCAGGCTACCTCCCTGGCCATAACTCTGGGCCAGGTGATATCGGGTGGCATTCTGGTAGAGGTGGTGTTTGGATATCCGGGTCTGGGGACACTCCTTCTCAAGGCAGTCTCTGGGTTTGATTATAATCTGATTAGCGGAATTGTTTTCATCATCATCATCATCATAGCCGTGGCTACTCTCTTAGTGGATCTGCTCTATCCTTTGCTTGACCCACGAATAACTTACCAGAGGAGGGTGAAATGAAGGCGTTGGGGAAAAGGTTGTCCCGGGTGGGAGCCTATTGCCGTCGTAACCCCAAATTGGTTAGTGGAGTGAGCATCATCCTTACTCTTGTCCTTTTCTGGCTGATAGGTTCCCTTTTGCTGAGCCCCACAAGGGCTCAGCCTATATCTGGCTTACCAGACCAACCACCTTCTTTGCGGTACCTTTTAGGTACGGACAGTAACGGAAGAGAGCTTCTGGCCGTCATGGTAGTGGGGACGGGTCTTACCCTCAGGATTGGGATCTTGGCAGGAGCAATTGGTCTAGGGATAGGTATCATCCTAGGATTTATTTCAGGCTATTACGGCGGCCTTCTGGATACTGTCATCAAAGGAATTGTTGACGTATTGCTCACTGTTCCACCCCTTGCTGTCCTAGTGGTCATAGCCGCCGTAATTACGAGGGCTATGACTTTGGATTCCATGATCGTGATAGTGGCATCCCTATCATGGATGCTGCCTACCCGCACCATCAGAGCTCAGGTGCTCACCATGCGGGAGAGAGCATACATCCAGGTAGCCAGACTTTCGGGCATGAATAGCTTAGAGGTCATCGTCAAAGAACTAATGCCTAATCTCTTGCCTTACCTGGCGGCTAGTTTTGTGGGAGCCACGGCAGCGTCCATTCTGGCTTGTATAGGCCTTGAGGCCCTGGGCCTTGGTCCCCAGAGCCTGCCCACTCTGGGGATGACCATCTTCTGGTCAATATCATTCAGCGCTATGCTTCGTAACATGTGGTGGTGGTGGTTGCCACCCATTATTATTATTGCTATCCTCTTTGTAGGATTGTTCCTTCTCACCGCCGGGCTGGACGAAATAGCCAACCCCAGACTCAGGAGGAGGATGTGAAGGCTGATATTCTCCAGGTGCGGAACCTGCGGGTATATTACCAGACATCACTGGGTCCGCTGAAGGCCGTGGACGGGGTAACCCTCAGCCTCAAACCCGGGGAAAGGTTTGGACTGGTGGGGGAATCAGGGTCAGGTAAGTCTACGCTAGCCTTGGCTCTCATGCGCCTCACCAAGCCTCCGGGGTATATTGAGGGAGGGCAGGTTCTGCTGGACGGCCTGGACCTGATCAAAGTTTCTGAGAATGAGATACGCAAAGTCCGCCTGGCCCAGATAGCTCTGGTGCCCCAGGGAGCTATGAGCTCTCTCAACCCAGTGATGCGTATTAAGGACCAGATTATTGACGGTATAAAAGACCACTTGAAGAAGATGCCCGGAAGCGCACTGGAGGAGCGTATGCACGAACTTTTGGCGAAGGTGGAGCTGAAACCCGAGATGGCTAATATGTTCCCTCACGAACTGAGCGGGGGAATGAAGCAGAGGGTGTGCCTGGCCATAGCCATCTCTTTGAGCCCCAAGGTTATTATCGCCGACGAGCCTACCAGCGCCCTGGACGTGGTGGTGCAAAGGCAGGTAATGCTTACCTTGGGTCAAGTGCAGGAGAGCCTGGGAGTATCAATATTGCTGGTGGGGCACGATATGGGACTTATGGCCCAGTTTGTGGAGCGCATCGGTGTGTTGTATGCAGGAAAACTGGCGGAAGTGGGTTCTGTGAGGGAGGTGTTTAAGGAGTCCCTGCACCCTTATACTCGGCTCCTTATTGCTTGTCCTCCTTCCCTGGAGGAAAAAGGGCAGTTCAAGGGAATTCCCGGTCTCCCCCCGTTGCTACTGAACCCACCGTCGGGATGTGTCTTTCACCCCAGGTGCCCACAGACCACGAGCCGCTGTTCTGTTAAAATCCCCAGCCTTAAAGAGGTATATCCAGGGCGATGGGTTGCCTGCCATTTATACACTGAGGTTAAGAGATGACAGTACTTCTTGAGGCCCGGAACGTTACTAAGGTCTTCAGCAGCGGAGGCCTTTTCAAGAGGAAGGAGACCGTGGCGTTGGAGAACGTGTCTTTGTCCATAAAGGAGAGCTCACCCTCTATTACGGGCGTAGTCGGGGAGACCGGCAGTGGGAAGACCACCCTGGCCAGGCTTCTACTGGGTTTCATCGCCCCTACCGAAGGGAAGGTGCTATACAAAGGAGGAGATCTCAAAAGGCTGTCACGGGATGAGCGATTAGAGTTCCAGCGGGAGGTACAGGTCATCTTCCAGGATCCCTTTGAGGTGTATAACCCGTTCTATAAAGTTGACCACGTGCTCACTACTCCTGTAGCCAAGTTTCACCTTGCCAGGTCCAAGACCCAGGGCCGGAAGTTGATAGAGCACGCCCTGCAAGCAATAGGCCTCCAGCCAGAGGAGACTCTAGGCCGTTATCCTCACCAATTGAGCGGCGGACAGCGGCAACGGATCATGGTAGCGCGAGCTTCCCTTTTGAAGCCTCGAATCATCCTTGCCGATGAACCTGTGTCCATGGTTGATGCCTCTCTTCGGGCCACTATCCTGGAGAACCTTCGTAAACTGAACCAGAAGTTTGGTATCTCCCTGCTCTATATCACTCACGACCTCACAACGGCTTACCAGATCAGCGACAACATCATAGTGCTCTATCAAGGATCTGTGGTAGAAGTAGGTGACATAGAGCTGGTGATCAAGAATCCCCAGCATCCCTATACCCAACTCCTTGTAGCATCCATCCCCGTGCCCGATCCGGACCAGAGGTGGGGACAGGACAGCACTCCCGTCTTAGTGAGCAAAACGTCTGCCAAGGTGAACTGGGGCTGTAAGTTCGTGGGTCGTTGCCCCTTTGGCATGCCCATATGCGGCAAGGACCCTCCACCCCTTTTTCAGACCGATGGCTACCGTGCCGTGCGCTGCTACCTTTACAAGGACGCCTCTGTGATCGCAGGCAACGCAATCGGGAAGGACGTTGGCCCAAAAAGGTAAGACCCGGCTGGAAGGAAAAAGTCGCTCAAATTTCTAGCAACTTTTTGTACTTTTCTTTGTCAAATACTAATTTAAGCAAAAAATCCTTGTTTTGAATTACATCTGATTCAAGTATTCCCTTTTTTGATTGTGTGTGATAAAATAAAAGGGGACCACTTGATCAAGAATTGAGACTATGAAGGATTTCTTTGAAATATCAATACCTAGATAATGCATAAGTACCTCCTGAGAATTTTTACTCTAAAAGAAAACAGGCTTCCTTATCCCTATCGAGCACATAGCCTGGGGATGTAATAAACGATGCCTTCTTTTAGGCTCGTAGCATACTAAATAAATGTTTATACTCGATAGATAGAAGAAGCGGCAGTCTTTGAGCAAATGGTCCATCTTTATGAAAAGAAAGCCATAAGGAGAAAACAAGCCCTCTTCCTGCTTTCTCTAAAAGTGTTTTATGAAGAACTAACTAAAACCTTAATCTTGAAACTACAGAAAGTCAAATAACATCTTCACTATAGGTAAAGATTATACCAGGAGGAAAAAGATGGGAAAGTTAGAAGGAAAAAGAGTTGTGTTTCTAGTTGGACAAGAGTTTGAGGATATTGAACTCTGGTATCCTCTTTTAAGGTTGAGCGAGGAAGGAGCAGAGGCTATTATAGTAGCAGTAGATACTGGACTGCATACCAGACCTGCAGTCAAGGGAAAGTATGTTACGGGCCGTTTTGGCACCACTGT
>JAUVZN010000044.1 GCA_030602545.1 Candidatus Aerophobota bacterium | reverse complement strand
TTACTTTACGGATTCGACTATTCTGCGAAGTTCCTTCTTTGATATATCACCTATTAGAATAAAAGTCATCTTGCTCTTGTTCCAGACAAGGGTCTTCTCGTCCTCCCTCACTCTAAGCTTACCCTCTAAACTTCCGAACCTTAACCTCTGGAAGTTTCCCATCTTGATATTGGCCCTGGGTCTTTGAAAGAAACAGATTACCCCCAGGCCATTGGTATAGGTCAACTTTAGCGTCGTCCCCCCATCTACCAAACTGGCTCCTTGAAGGACATAACCAGGGGGTAGATATTCAGGTACTCTCAGAGGGAATTTTACAATTCTGCCAATCTCCTGGAGGGTGTAAAAAAGAGGAGACGAAGGAGCTCTTTCTTCTCCCAATATTCGTCGAATGTTTCGGTAGGCGCTTTCTCTAGAGAACTCTTTCCTTAAATTAAAGGAAATGAAGGAAGAGGAGACGATCAGTCTCCCTTCCGCGTTGTATCTCTTCTTTTTCAGAGGAAAATAGGTTCTTTTATCTACGTAGATATCGAGCCGAGGATTACCAGGATACCTGGGGATGAGGGAAATAACATAGGATGGTCTACCCAGGATAAACTCATCCGGCTGCCGGGAGACTGTATAGTTGGTAAGTAGCAGCTCAAGATTTTCCCTACGCTGCTGTTCCATGGCGCTGGAATTCAAAGAAGGATAAACCCTCAGTTTCTTCTTATGAGGTATATAATCCTTGCGCGAGCTACCATCATCCAGAATCACCCTTCCCTTAAACTTGGAAGGAGATAGGTACAGAAGGTAACTAAAATCTGGTCCCAGGCGGATAAAGTGAGCGGTAAGGATGTAGTTCTTCTGATGGGTGTGGAACTCAGTCTTTTTGATACCCTCAAGATTAAGTTGAAATTGAGCCTCCAGGGAGCGACTGAGGATCTCCTGAGGCTCAATCCCCCATGTTGGAGAAATCAACCCCAGTATGGAGAAGGCGAAAATAAAGAGTCTGAAAAGGATAGTTAGGTGAAACTTGAAGTCCATGGCAAATTCCTTTTCTATTCCCTGTCGCCAGAGATAGGGAAAATTAGCTCATCGGTCAAGGAAACCATCTGTCTGGATTGGAGGTATTCTTCTTCGAAGGCTATCAGAGTTATTTCAGGAACTGAGAGAGATCTCCAAAGATAAAATGAGGGTCCAGACACAGCTAAAAGAATAGCCACAGTAATGGCTATTTTTCTTAATCGGGGTATAGAAAATGCTGGCCAGAGCCATCTTACCCGGAAAAGTCCCTCCCGGGGAGCCTTTTCCTTCCAGGAGGAGGAAAGGCGATGGGAAAAACGCTCATAGAATAGAGGTTCAGGCTTCTCTACCGGTATGCTTTGAACCAAGCTGTGGATTCTCTTCAGCTGCCAGAGAAGATGAGCACAGGAAGAACAATCCTTGAGATGTCTTTCCAGCTCTAATTTCTCTTTGACAGCAAGAGAGCGGTCCAGATAAGGAGAAAGTTTTTTCCTTGTTCTCCTGCAGTTCATTTTTTCCTCCCCACAGTCTCTATCAGCCTTCTCTCAGGTATACCTCAAGTTTCTGGCGAAGAGTCTCTCTTGCGCGGCAAAGTCTTGACTTTATTGTTCCCTGAGAACATCGAAAGACCTTTGCCAGTTCCTTATAGGATAAATCCTCAAATTCCCTTAAGATAAAGGTCATCTTGAAAACCTCAGGGAGAGAATCAATAGCAGACTTAATCTTTCTAGCCAGCTCTTCTGTCTCCAGAGTCTTCTGGGGAGAAAAAGATTCATCCTCCAATTCCCGGGTCCCGGGATTGCTCCCCACATTGGCTACCTGGTGAGAAAGGGTAACTACTTTCGATTCCCCTTTTCTCTTTCTTTGAGCATTGAAACAAACATTCACGGTGAGACGATAAAGCCAGGTGGAAAAACGGCATTTTTTCTTAAAGCCATCAAGAAAACGGTACACGCGGAGAAACACTTCCTGAGAAAGATCCTCTGCTAGGCTTCTATCCTTTGTTATTCTGTAAATTATATTGAAGATACGGGGGGAATGTCTTTCTACCAAAATACGAAAACTATCCTCGTCTCCAGATCTGAACCTGTCCACCAGCTCTTCATCGGAAAGTTTCACCACCTGCCCTTCTCCCCTGGCACCTCTGTTTATATGATGCTGAGTTCCGGCACCTAGCTATCTCTATTATAGCATTTATTCAAGAGGGGAAAAGGCACAATGAAGAATCTCCTTGAGGTGGAGATAACTATCAATCATCTTTTTCTGAATTTCAGCCCAGATAGAAGCCAGCTCATCTATCAAGGTATGAATTTTAGTCATATCCGGGTACTTCTCGCGGAGAAGTTCCCTTAGCTCCCTTTTTTTCTGCAGCATCCAGAGCAAAAGCTGACGAGACCGCTGTCAGGATTGTTATTGCGCTAAGAGACACTATTAACCATTTCCTTCTCATTTAACACCTTCCCTTTTTCCTCTTAAATTCTAGGTCAACTACACCTTTATCATTTAGACTCTGGAAAAATGGGAATGTTCCCTTGAAAAGAAAAGTTAGAGGTAGGCAAATCTATGTGAGTGAGATTCTTCTTGACTACCGGGCAGTGCTCAAAGACCCAAAAGGCAAAGATGCTTATCAATATGGGACGAGACTGTGCGGTAGTGCTCTTCTTCATATTGGAAGAGATCTCTGTAAATCTCGTCTCGATATAGAAAATTCCCCTTTTCGTCCATGCTACTTAAGATAGATCCATAAGTCAGGTGAAGGAGCTGCCGGGAGTTCTCCTTATCCAAAAAAGTCTCCAGCTTTTCATCGGGGATCGTGTTCAGATTAGAGATTCGGGAAATATTGGTAGTTACATGGTAGGAAGATTTATCTTTCTCAAAACTTTTTAGGGCAAATAGATGAAATCTGCGGTAAAGGGAAGGATCTTTTCGGGCGATGACTCTTACCGCTTCTAACCAGCTGGTTCCTGCAGTTTTCACATGAAAAACCCCCCTGGTTTTCTCCTTAAAAATGGGGTAAACAGAGAATTTATCGCTTCCAGAGTGAAGACTCAGCTTGTAACCTCCGAAGTTCCGAGCTATGGCGGCATGCAGGTCCAGCTCTATTTTCAATTCATCCAGATCGCCAATGTAGTCAATACCCTTCTGAAAATCTCCCACAAAGCGAAGGGCCAGATTCTGGAAATCCACCTGATTTCTGTGGAGTTCCTCTGCAATAAAAATGTGGGCTAGAGGGCTGGTAGGAAAAGGCGTCTCATCCACTGAGACCTCAAAATCGAACCCCTCTTTCTTATAGTCCTTTAGGTATCGGTAGCATTTTATAGCATATCTTATGGCGGGGAGATAGGTAACTATAATATTTTTGAGGAGCTCTCTTTCGAATTGTAACTCGTTTCCTTTAATGCTATAATTTCTCTCTAGATACAACCTTTCTAGCTCACCCACCCCTTCCATGGATTGGTAAATTTGATCTATTTCAGTCTTGCCTCTTGCAGCCAGGTCAGCCCGTACAAAGTCGGAAGGATCTATGGTGAACATAGAGTAACCGATCCTTGCCGCTTTCTTAAGATCATCCATTTTCTTAAGGTGATCGGCATCCGCCCCAAAAGGATCTTCGTAGCCTTCCTGAAAGCAGCCCCAGAGGGCACTATCCATTACCTCCTCCAGGGTTCTTTTTGTCCGGCTTATCTCCCTGATAGACTGCTGAGCAAGAACCGGTAGGACCCTGTGGTCCCTTAAGGCTCTTATATGACCAGGGGTTGCTATTCCCAGTCTGTCTCCGGTACCGAATGAAGCTTTAGGGCCTACAGGGGAAGGAGATAACCAGGGAAAAATCTGCCTTAATTTTTCCATATTCTCATGGCTTAACTCGGCAAGTTTTAAGGAAAGGTGGGTATTCTCTCGTTTTATCCGACCAATGACGCTGCCTCTGAACTCACCCAGGAGTGATTTACCCATAATGATGAGGTATTTTTTCTTTTCTCCCTTCACCATAAATAAGAAGTTCTGGTTAACCTCTCTTACTGATTGGGAGTAAGGGAAGTATCTTTTTCCTAATTTCTTTTTGAAGTCTTCCAGTATCCCCTTAGCATTCATTTTAATCTTCTCTTTACCGATCTTCTTTTAATCTCTCTTGTGATTCATTTTTTGATAAATTAAGGACTCCATCCAGTTCTCCCCGGATTCAAAACTCTCAAAATAAATCCGGCAAGAAACACTAGGGAGGATAGTGCAGAGAGTAAATGCTCCTGCCCCCCTTAGCTAACGGCCCTTTGATTACTGCTTCCAGCTCTTCCTTGGGTCTCTGGGTCACCTCCTCAATGGGAGGGAGCTTGCCAGGGGGAAATTTTTCCATGATATCATCATGAAGTT
Source organism: Candidatus Aerophobota bacterium (assembly GCA_030602545.1). GTDB lineage: Bacteria > Aerophobota > Aerophobia > Aerophobales > AE-B3A > SOJT01. The sequence continues at coordinate 4,691 of JAUVZN010000044.1, read as the reverse complement.
TCACCATATAGTCCAAAAGAGCCTCCATAGCTGGTTCAGCTTTCTCAGCCCTGGCCAGGGTAGATTTACCCACTGATCCTTCAGGAGTAGATGCCAACTCAATAGGACCGGCTCCCACATGGCCGTACCACTTAATAGGTCTCTGCCAGAGATTTCCTGCTTTGTCAATGTGTCCCTCCGGAAGATAGCCCCTGGGCTCTGTGTCAACTGCATCCTCCATATGGATCATCTCCGGGGACAGGTTAAGACATACAGATGTTTCCACCTCATCCGCATGGATAAAAGGGGTTTCAAATAATCCGCCTTCCTCCTTGGTCTTGAGCAATTTAGGGATGGCATGGTACCAGTTAAGATTGATCAGTATGGCTGGCACCTGATAGGTCTTAGCAAATTGGTGAATGGCCACCGGAATAACATATTCCTGTCCATGCCCATTGAGGAAGATCATCTTCCTGAACCCGGTATTCCAGAACCCAGCCATCATAGCTCTCAGCATCCCGGTAAATATCTCCTCAGGCACCACAATAGTTCCCGGCATTCCCACATGGTGGTAGGGATGAGAGCCATACCAAAGGGGTTGGGCCACAGTGCATCCGGTCTTTTGAGCGACCAGTTCAGCCAGGCGGGTAACGATAAAGGTATCCTCACCCACACAGGCTGGAGGACCATGATTTTCTGTACTTCCCAGGGGTATAATGATAAGGTCATTGGCTCTTAATCTCTCCCCAAGCTCCTTAATACTCATATTTTGAAAATAGACTCCGTCGGCCAGGTCCATATGTCCTCCCTTGGGGGGAAGTTCCCATTTACCCATTTTTCTACCTCCTTAGGGTGTAATTACTACCTTGATGGCTTCTCCTTTCTTCATTACCTGGATACCCTTATGGATTTCCTCCAAAGGGAATCGATGGGTGACGAGTTCCTGAAGGTTAAGCAATCCGGATTCGATGATCTGGATAGCAGGGGGAAAGGTAAATCTAGCAATGTAAGTACCCATTATGTCTAATTCGCAGCGGGTAATTATATTCTGAGAGATCTGGGCCTTCGCTTTTTCGTTCTGTCCAAAGAGAAGAATTTTCCCTCCCCGTCGAGTCAGCTTCAAAGCATCCTGGAACAGGTCTCCTACCGCATCAACGACTACATCAGCCCCTATACGGGTTTTATCTTTGACTATTCCGCATAGGTCCTCTCTGCCCGGATCGACCAAGCGGGTGGCTCCACTTCGACGAGCGAATTCTTTTCTATAGGGAGAAACTTCGGATACTATGATTTCGCTCGCTCCGCTTACCTTAAAAAGCCGGGTAAACAGAAGGCCAATAGGTCCTGCTCCTAACACCACCACTGACTCTCCAGGTTGAACTTTCAGCTTTCGAGTGCCATTGACCACGCAAGAGAGTGGCTCGGCAAAGACAGCCAGTTCTGCCGACACCTGGGACGAGATCCTGTGTAGAGCTTTAGCCGGGGCAACATTATACTTAGCAAATCCTCCATCAATGAATATCCCCAGGGTGGTTACATTCTCACACATATTGGGCATAGCCCTCTGGCAATAGGGGCAACTTCCACAGGTAATGTTAGGATCAATGATTACCCTATCATTTATCTTGAATTGGGTTACTTCTTTTCCTATCTCTAAAACTTTCCCTGTATATTCGTGGGAAAGGACCACTCCTGGGGTAGCCGGATGCCCCGGGGGGACTTCCAGGATGTGAACATCTGTTCCGCAGATGCTGGCTGCTTCAACCTCGAGGAGCACTTCATCCCCTCTTTTTATACGGGGGAGAGGAACCTTCTTTAAATTAAGTCTACCTTCACCCTCAAAAACGGCAGCTAACATTTTCTCTTTCATTTTCTTGAACCATAGGAAATGAGGTTACTCCAAAACGGCGCTGATCTTACATTCTTTTTGACTGGTCTGAAGCAGGGCTATGTTCTCCGGAACCTCCTCCAGGGATATCTTCTTGGTAATCAAAGGTAACATGTTCATTCCCGAAGCCATAGCACTAATTACCCGAGGAAAGGTCCCGTGGCCGGAGTGACCTTGAGAACCAACCACAGAAGCTCGCCTCACCTGAAATACCTCTCCGGTGAGAGGAATTTTTTTGGCTGACCTGGCCACAATTACCACCACACTATTTAACTGCTTTCCTTCCCAGATAGTTTGTTCTATGTCGCCGAAGACCTTATCCGGAAGACCGGTTGCTTCGAGATACAATTTTGCTCCCAGACCACTGGTTAATTTCAATACAGATTCAGTGAAGTTCTCTTTTAAGGGATTAATAATATGGTCGGCGCCCATCTTTTTAGCCAGCTCTGCTCTTGGCTCAGAAGGTTCCGATAATATTACCTTAGCCGCTCCTGCCCTTTTTAAAACAGCCACCGCTGCCAGACCAATAGGACCTCCACCCAAAATAACCACATTATCTCCGGGACGAATGCCACCTCCCCGTTCTATGACTGCATTAAAGGCTACCGATGTTGGCTCGACCAGACTTCCGGCCAAGAATACATCATCACCGGAATATTTTCCCTTTAACTCCTCCAGACTCCAGGTGTACTTTGCATCTACCCTCACATATCCGGCAAAGGCTCCGTCACAGCTGAAGCCCAGTTCCTGCAATGCCTCACAATGGTTAGGGTAACCATCAGCGCATGGTCGGCAGGCTCCACACCAGAGCATCTCCTCTGAGGTAACGGGTTCGCCTTCTTCATGTCTTTTACCGGTCCTTTTATTAATTGCGGCCTCCCCCGCTTTAGCTACTACTCCGGAAAATTCGTGTCCCATAGTGCAAGGAAAGGCAGTGAGCCCGGGATACCAGATATATCCCTCATTGTCGGACTGGGCCATATGAACATCACTGCCACAGATACCGCATGCTTTTACCTTAATGAGAACTTCAGTGGGACCAATTTCAGAGATATCCTTTTCCACTATCTTAATCATAGGATTTTTCCAGACCTTACTTCCAAGATAAGTAAGCTTTCCTTCCACATCTTTCAAGCCTAACTTAAAATCATTTGTTGGTTCCCAGTCAGCAAATAAAGTAACGGTCTGCATCTTTCCCATTCATAGCCTCCCTTCTTATCTATTTCTTAGCCAGAATTTTCCTTTTCTCTAATCTAAGATAGTAAGGAAGCCCCTTCTGAACAGCGATATCGACTTCTCCTTGAATAAGAGGACGGACGTAATCGATAAATTCCTTAGTCACAAAATTTCCCTTCCTGTTTATCCATCTTCGGGGAACTCTCTTTTCTGTATTAGCGACTAGAGAGAGCTTGACTGTAGAAGTTCTTCGTTTATAGATCCTTCCTGTTTCCCTCCTTATGGTAATCATGGAGCCACTTTTACCCCCTAATGCTGACTTAACAGCTTCCTTTCCCACCAAATATGCTTCTTCCATGTCGACTTTGGAGGCAAAATGCATGGCGCTCTGCTGGCAGATATCTGGTTTGATAGTCCTGGTCTTCAGCTTGAGTCGAGATTCTATCACTTCCTTCAAGTAATTGGAAATTCCTTCCAACTCAGGATGACCAAAAGCATCTGTAGATACCCTGTTCTTTCTTGCGTGAACATAATTCCCCTTTTCATCTCGAAGACCCTCACTCACCACGATAAAGACCTCACCAATCTTGTGATAGACTTCTTTTACGTCCTTGATAAACTTATCCAGAGAAAAGGGTATTTCTGGAAAATAAATCAAGTGGGGAGCATCCTCTTCGGACCGTTTAGCCAGGGCACAGGAGCCGGCAAGCCAGCCTGTATTTCTTCCTAATGTCTCCAGTATGATTACTGTCTCTGAATCGTAGAGGCTTTCTAGGTGACGCCCCGCCTCCATTACAGAAATTGCTAAATATTTTGCTCCGCTCCCAAAACCCGGGCAGTGATCGGTAGAAACAAGATCGTTATCTACTGTCTTGGGAATTCCAATGACCTCCAGCTGGTATTTCATTCTCTTGGCTGCCTCATCTACCTTATTGGCGGTATCCATAGAATCATTGCCCCCGATGTAGAAAAAGTACCGAAGATTATATCTCCTACAAATCTCGATAATCTTTTCAAAATCCTTACTGGATTCGTTCCATGACTTTAACCGGTATCTACAGCTTCCTAATGCCGCTCCTGGAGCGGTTCTTAAGCTATCAATGGTAGAGCTCTTCTCCTTTCTTAAATCAATTAATTCCTCCTTAAGTAGACCCAAAATTCCATTTCTGGCCCCGTATATTTCTTCTATTTCTTTGTGTCTTTTAGTTTCCTGGATAACCGCACATAGACTCTCATTAATAACCGCTGTGGGGCCACCCGATTGAGCAACAATACAATTTCCCTTTGGTCGTGCCCTTTCCCTGTTACCTTTTAGATCCGTATCTTCTCTCATTTTTAGGTCTATTTGGACTTTTCCTCAAAAATCTTTTTAATCGAGGTTAATGCCTCCTGGTAAAAATCTTTATATCTGGAATCAATTTCCATCATGGCCACTCCGCCGTAGCCTTCTATTAAAGAAATGATTTTGTCATAGGGAATCTTTCCCATCCCTGGAGGCATATGGAGGTCTCCTTCTCCAAAAGGAAGCCTATCAATGTACGGACTTCTTAAGGAATCGAGAACAAAACCTGAAGTGAGTCTACCGAAATTGTCGTGAATATGGACATGCTTCAGGTAAGGAGTAACTTTTTCAATAGATTCTAAGAAA
>JAUVZN010000022.1 GCA_030602545.1 Candidatus Aerophobota bacterium | reverse complement strand
CTATGTGGGTGACGGTGCTCACTCGAAAATAGTTCCTGTTCTCATAGGATAAGCTCATACCTTCATATGAATAATTCTGTTAAACTGCTCATAGAAAATAATTTGAAAAAAGCACTTCAGGAGGCTAAAAACTCAGGATTGGTCTCCTGGGAGGACCTTCCTCCTGTATTTATCAGTCAGCCCAAAAGGGAAGAATGGGGGGATCTTTCCACCAATCTTCCCTTTCTTCTTTCCGAGAAGTGGGATCTTTCCACCTCTGAAATAGCCCAGATCCTGATTGCTTCTTTGCAAAAGGAGGATTTTCTTTCCCGGGTGGAATTCGCTCCCCCCGGGTTTATTAACCTCTTTATCTCTCCGAACTACCTTCACCAAACCCTTGAGAATATTCTTACCCAAAAAGAGGGCTTTACCCGTTTCTCATATGGAGAAGGCAGGAGGGTACAGGTAGAATTTGTTTCCGCCAATCCTACAGGTCCCCTTCATGTGGGCCATGGAAGAGCTGCTGCGGTGGGGGATAGTCTGGCGAATATTCTCTCTAAAGCCGGCTACCAGGTCCAGAAAGAGTATTATGTCAATGATGTGGGAGGACAAATTGAAAGACTCTCCCGCTCTGTCTGGGCTCGTCTTGAGGAACTGGAGGGAAGGAAGGTATCTTTCCCGGAAGATGGCTATAAGGGAGACTATATAATTCAGATAGCCAAAGAGGCAAAAGATGGGTTAAGAGATAAACTTCCCGCCTCCTGCAAATCCTCCCAAAAAACCCTGAAGCTTCTGGCTGATTTTACGATAAGAAAAATCCTGGATAAGATAAAAGAAGATCTAACCCGCTTCGGAGTAAAATACGATAGTTGGGTGACCGAGTCCGGCTTTCATAAGGGAAACCAGGTTTCTGAAGTTATCTCTAGCCTTAAAGATAAAGGCTTTGTCTACGAAAAGGGGGGAGCTCTCTGGTTTAAAACCTCAGAGTTTTTTAAGACTGAAGAGGATAGGGTATTAAGACGCAAGAGTGGTGAGTATACCTACTTTGCTAGTGATATTGCCTATCATCAAGACAAATTCCGGCGAGGTCTGAATTGGGTCATTGATGTCTGGGGAGCCGATCACATTGGCTATGTTCCCCGTTTGAAGGCAGCTATTCAGGCCTTAGGATATCCCGGAGATTCCCTCCGGGTCATCATCTACCAACTGGTTACCCTGAAAAGGGGAGAGAAGCGCATCTCGGCTTCTACTCGCAAGGGAGAATTTGTTCCCCTGTCCCAGGTTCTGGATGAGGTGGGGAAAGAAGCTGCTCGGTTTTTCTTTCTCTCCCGCACCTGCGATTCTCATCTTGATTTTGATCTGGAACTGGCCAAAAAACAAACCCCGGAAAACCCTGTTTTTTATGTTCAATATGCTCATGCTCGCATCTCGAGCATATTAAATAAGGCTAAGAACAAAGGAACAAAGATGCCTCCTCTTTCCAAGGTAAAACTGGATCTTCTGGTGGCGCCCGAGGAAAGAAAGCTGATGAGGGAACTCTGTCTTTTACCTGATATCATTAAGGAAGTAGGAGAGAGTCTGGAGCCTCATAGACTTACCGTTTGGCTACAGAGTGTGGCCACTATTTTTCACCAGTTCTACACCCTTCACCAGGTCATTGGACAGGATGAGGATCTTTCTTCAGCTCGCCTCCTCTTGGTTAAAGCCGTCCAAATCTGCCTTCGAGATGTCCTCAATCTATTAGGAATATCCGCGCCAGAGAAAATGTAGACCAACTCTGCCCCTGCTTATCCAAAAAGATTTCTGGCAGGAAATTTTTTAGAATTGGAAAGGGAAAGCTTTCCAAGAAGTCTTTAGAAGGAAGGGTAAAGTCAGGAAAGTCCTAAGAGGAAGATAGCTATTCTGAAGTATATGAGTAGAGAGCTGATATCGAGGACGGTGGTAATTAGAGGACCGGAGACAACAGCCGGATCAATCCCCAGACGTTTGCATATGAGAGGCAGGATAGCCCCCAGGCAGGTAGCTGCTGTAATGGTAATAATCATACTGAAAGCCACCGTGGTTCCAAGAAGTGAGCTTTTTTGGAAGATAAGAGCCCTTACCAGAGCTAGTACACCTAAACCTGCTCCCAGCATAGCCCCGACGAGAAATTCCTTTTTCACCACCCTCCATAAATCTCCCATTCTTATCTCCCCCGTAGCCAATCCTCTCACCGTCACCATAGCTGCCTGAGTTCCAGCATTACCCCCGGAGCCCATAATCAGGGGAATAAAGAAAGAGAGGGCTATTATACTTTCCAGGGCAAAGGAGAACTTCTGCAGGATTAACCCGGAGAGAAAACTGGTCAGTACTAAAATTAAAAGCCAGGTCATCCGGTTCCTGGCTACCAGGGTGGGCCTCATAGACATATAATCCTCTACGTGCTCTCCCGCCGCCCCAAACTTGTACATATCCTCCGTATCCTCTTCTTCGATGACATCAATAACGTCATCCACCGTAATAATACCTTTCATTCTTCCTCGATTATCCACCACCGGCAAGGCAAGAAAGTCGTACTTGGCTATCTCCGCTGCCACGTGCTCCTGATCCATATCTATGGGAATAGTAATGAGCTTGGTGTGCATAATCTTACTTAGCCCGGTGCTTGGTTGGGCCATAATAAGGTCTTTCAAAGAGATAACTCCCACCAGATGATTGTATCTATTCTCTATATAAATATAATAGATCATTTCCAGTTCTTTTGCTGTTTTTCTCAGCTCTTCCAGGGCTTGTTGAACGGTCATATCCTCCTTAAGATGGGCGAATTCGGTAGTCATCCTCCCACCGGCAGTGCTAGCATCATAGGTCATCAGTTCCCTGGCGTCCCGAGCCTCCTCCCTTTCCATGATGGAGAGAAATCGGTCAACCATCTCCTCGGGAAGCTCCTCAAAGAAATCCACCCGATCATCAGGAGCTAGCTCATTAAGGATTTTGCCTTTCCGGGCTTCGTCAATAGCCCCCATCAAAGCAATCTGATCATCCTTTTCCATTTTTTCAAAGACATCTGCTGCAAAATCTATGTTCCACAAGGAAAAAAGGAGCACCCTTTCCTTCAAGCTGAACTCTGTTAAGATCTCAGCCACTTCCACCGGCTCATATTCGGAAAAAATCTCCTTTAATGCCTCCTTGTTGTCGCCAGAAAGGAATTCCCGAATCTCTGGTATTATCAGAAAAGCTCTGGACATCTCCCTATGCATTCCCTTTTTCTCCTTGCTTCATCTCACAATTTTTCCCGTTTCCGTATCCTCATTTACCCATCTTATCTCTATTCCTTTTGTCTTCACTTCATCACCAACGAAGGTGCCTTTATTCTTGGAAGCGAATTCCTCCTCTGTATAGCCGCTCGGTTCTATAGGCTCCATTATTCTTGCCTTGGCCATAGCTATTCCGAAGGTTTCCAATCGCTCAAGTATGTTCATACCTTTAAAATCGTCCGATATGACTACTATATCTATATCGCTATGCTCTTTCGCTCTTCGAGTAGCACGGGATCCATATAAGATTATCCTGTTGACCCTTATACCCTGCTGCTGCAAAACGTCTTTGAACTTTCTTAGGGGCTCAATAACTGTTTTATCCACTGAAAGGCCTCCTTTGTCCCCTTGAAATATTTTTGTGCCATTTCCTGATCATAGGCTTTCTTTAATCCTTCGAAGTCTTCAGGGTACCTGGTCACAATGCTCACATCACTCAATTTGCTGATAAACTCCAGCATTTTCTCATCCGGTTCAAGATTAGCTAATTTTAAAAAGTGTCTCAAGCTATGACTCTTTGGTGGTGTCTTGCCAGTGATCTCTTCAACTTTTGCCTTTAATACTTTCTCTATTGCCAGATGGCACATAAAAACGGTATAAATATACCTGCCAGTACTCAACATGTGTTCGGCTGTTTCTAAGTCATATTGGGCAGAGTCAAACCAGTTTTTGACTTCCTTTTTCATGGTTCATTTCCATCCCTCGTCTCTTATGTAAGATGTGACTCTTCTCCTAGCATTGCGGTTAATTGCATAATCTTGGACTATTTCATTATGATCGATTCTGCAGTTTTCTTCCACTTGAACCAGCGCCTTTTCCCTCAGCACAACAGTGATTCTTGAGCTTTAGTTTATTCGAATCTTACCCTTTGTCAAACCTAATTTGTGAGTGAGAATATGCATTTTGAGCATCTCCTTCGATTTGATTTTTCTTGCAAGAAGTAATAGAATATCTCCTCAGAAGTGTTTTTGGGAGACTGTGGAAATTGGTCTGGGAACTCAGTTCAGAAAGAGCTGATGGATGAGAGGCGGTAAGTTAGGTAGGAAGGGAGGTTTTCTTGAAGAAAAAGAGGAAGGGAGGGAAGAGAATGCTAACGCCCACACTGATTATGGCAGGAATAGCTGCTGGTTTAATTACAGTGGCCTATTTCAAAGGAGAGCAAGCTCATATTCTGGGGTTGAAGATAGGAGGGAGAACTTTCCTCGAGGTCATACCCCTCCTTTTAATCTCCTTTACCGTAGCCGGTCTAATTCAGGCTCTAATCCCTAAAGAGATTATTATGAACTGGCTAGGGAAAGAAGCTGGAATTAAGGGAATTTTCATGGGAAGTGCTGCCGGGGCTATAGTTCCTGGCGGTCCTTACATTGTCTTCCCCATCATTGGATCTCTATATCGGGCGGGAGCAGGGATAGGACCTATGGTGGCCTTCCTTGTAGCCTGGGCCCTGTGGGGATTGAGTCGGCTACCCTATGAGGTAGCTCTGGTTGGGCCAAAGTTTGCCCTCATAAGGGTAGTCTCCACTCTCATTTTTCCTCCCATCGCTGGTTTGATAGCCAGGACTTTCTTTGGAGGAGCCACCTAAGAGAGACCATTGTTTGAGGAGAAAGAGCGGCCAGGGGAAGTAAATGGATTACATAAAATTTCTAGGTACGGCGGGAGCGAGAGTGGTTATGTACAAACAACTTCGCTCCTCAGCAGGAATCTGGCTTTCCTTAGCAGGAACCAATCTTTATCTGGACCCCGGACCTGGTGCTCTGGTTAAATGCAGCTCCAGCCGGCCCAAGCTGGATCCCGCCAAACTGGAGGGTATTATCCTTTCTCACAAACATCTCGATCACTCCGGAGATATAAATGTTATGATAGAAGCAATGACAAAGGGTGGATTCAAGCCTCGTGGTGCCCTTTTTGTCCCTCAAGATGCCCTCTTAAATGATGCTGTGGTACTGAAATATGTGAGAAAATATCTAAAGGAGATAAAAATTCTCCGAGAAGGAAGCTCCTATCGGCTGGGGAACATAAGCTTTAGCACCCCTACAAGACACGTTCACGGGGATGCAGAAACTTACGGCCTAAACTTCAAAAGCTCTCAGCACACTATCTCATATATTAGTGATACCCGCTTCTTTCCGCAGCTTACTCAACATTATGGGGGAGATACTCTCATTATCAATCTTCTTCGCCTGAAGCCCAGTGAGCTGGATCATCTCTCTTTGGAAGACGTGAAAATTATTATCAGAGAAATACGTCCTAAAGTAGCCATTTTGACTCACTTCGGAATGACTGTTCTTAGAGCCAGACCCTGGAGGATGGCAGAAGATTTGAAAGAAGAGCTGGGGGTAAATGTTATCGCCGCCAGCGACGGAATGACCTTTGATCTAGATTCAATCCAACCGGATGGATCAGAGAAACCTTGAAAGCCAAACTAACGAGGCGGCACCTTGAAAAAAACCAGAAGATATGTACTGAAGACCCTATCCTCATGGAAAGAACTTAAAGTGGACTATGCTTCTCAGCTCAATCCCCAGCAGCTAGAGGCAGTGACAGCCGAAGGTGGACCCATCCTGGTCATTGCCGGGGCAGGGAGTGGTAAAACCCGCACCGTAACCTATAGGGTAGCCTGGCTTATTGAATCGGGAGTTCCTGCTGAGCGGATTCTCCTGGTCACCTTCACCAACAAAGCAGCCAGGGAAATGCTCCATCGAGTAGAGATCCTGGTAGGGGGGCAGGCGAGAAAAATATGGGGAGGGACTTTCCACCATATTGGAAATCTCCTGCTGAGACGTCATGCTCATCTTTTGGGAGATGGGAATAACTACATCATCATAGACCGGGAGGATTCTAAAGATCTTTTGGATGTCTGTCTTACTGATTTGAAAATTGACACTCGGAAAGAAAGATTTCCCAAAGGAGCCATTCTTTCGGATATTCTTGGTCTTTCCCTTAATGCCCAAAGAGGCATACATGAAGTAGTAGAGAAAAAATATCCCTTCTTTACCTCTCTTGTCCCCATCATTGAGAAGGTGGCCAGACAGTACAGGAGCCGCAAAAGAAAACTTAACCTCATGGATTATGACGATTTGCTTGGCAACTGGAAAGCCCTCTTGGATAAGCACCCCGAGGTTAAGGATTCCTACTGCCGGCATTTTCGTCACATCCTGGTAGATGAATACCAGGACACTAACAAAATTCAGGCAGATCTCATTGATATTATGGCTTCTTATCATCGAAACCTCATGGTGGTGGGAGACGATTCACAGAGCATTTATTCCTTCCGGGGGGCAAATTTCGCCAATATTATTGATTTCCCCAAAAGATACCCCGATGTTAAAATCTACAAGTTAGAGACAAACTACCGAAGCAGTCCGGAGATTCTCCATCTAACCAACAATGTCATCTCCCACAACAAAAGGCAATTTCCCAAGACTCTGCGTCCAGTAAGAAAGACCAGGTCTTTGCCCGCGGTTGTTCCTCTTAAGGATGCTACCCAACAGGCTGAGTTTGTGGCCCAGCGAATATTGGAACTCCGAGATGAAGATTATTCTTTGAATGAAATAGCTGTACTGTATCGTTCTCACTATCACTCCCTGGAGCTTCAGATGGAGCTTACCAGACGAGGAATTCCCTATGTGGTCCGCTCGGGCTTAAGGTTCTTTGAGCGAGCCCATATCAAGGATGTGATAAGCTACCTAAAGGTTTCACTTAACCCAGTGGATGAGCTTTCCTGGAAAAGAATTCTTAAACTCCTTCCCGGAGTAGGAAATGCCACCGCTGAGAGACTTTGGCAGTATATTGCTTCAGCTCCTGAACCCTTGAAATCTATTCGGTCCCAGAAACTCCCTTCCCTTTTTCCCCGAGGGATTCCTCCCGAATGGAACACATTTACCTCTACCATTACTAAGCTGCGTAATCTCACTCTTAGAAGAAATCCAGGAGAGATGATTCAAAATGTTCTTCAAGGCTCCTATGGAGGATATCTTCGAGGTCGGTATCCTGATTATGCGGAAAGAACAGAAGATATTTATCAATTAAGCAATTTCGCCAGCCAGTATAGATCCTTAAGAAAATTCCTCAGTGAATTGGCTCTTCTGGGGACCGTGGAATCAGAGGTGGTAGTAGTGGGAGGGGAGGAAGACGAGAAAGTAATTCTGAGTACAATACACCAGGCCAAGGGATTGGAATGGTCCGCAGTTATGGTAATATGGCTATCTGAGGGCCGCTTTCCTGCAGCCAGGGCCCTAGAATCTGGCGAGAGCCTGGAGGAAGAGAGAAGACTTCTCTATGTGGCTACTACCCGAGCCAAAGAGGACCTTTGCCTTTGCTATCCCATCATGGGAGGAAGATGGGGTCAGGCCCCTATTATGAAACGCTCCCGATTTATCCAGGAGTTGGAATCAGATACCTACGAGGAGTGGATAATAGAGGACGAAATTTCTAAGCTTCTGGAGGCTATGGAAGAGAAAGACTACACTCCTTGAGTTTCTCCATATAAGCTATATTTTCCTTAAGAAGATGGGGAATATTGAGATGATAGGGGCACCTCTCTATGCATTCTTCACATTCCGAGCAATCCCGAGCTTTTTCTGTTGCCTCTTCGCATCGGGCAAGGACTTCTTTGAGAGGCATGCGTTTGACTAGGGTAGGAAAGACCAAAACCAGACTGATAGGAATATTCTCGGAGCAAGGCTGGCAGTAGTCACAGCGGTGGCAAAATGTCTTACCCAGATCTTGACGGATCTTTTTCATCCTGTCTTTCTCTTTTTGAGTTAGAGGTCCGGGATGATTTTCTACTATCTCTACTATTTCCCTCATTTCTTCGATTTTTTCTACCCCAGGATCGGGTACGATTTGCGGAAACTGCAAGAGATATCGAAAGGAAGCCCGGGCATCTTCAATAAGTCCTCCTCCCATAGGTTTCATGGCGATAAAACCTATACCCAGCTTCTGGGCTAGAGGAATGATTTTCTCTTTGGCCTCATCATCTACAAAAGAAAAGGGAATTTGCATCACCTCAAATTTGCCGGTTAGCATAAGCTCTTCGGCCTCGGGAAGATGGTGAGAGCTGAAGGCAGGATGAAGAACTTTTCCTTCCTTTAGTGCTTGAATCATCCCCTCAAAGGCTCCTCCCGGCCCTATTATTTTCTCCATCTTTTCCCGGGAATTTACTCCGTGGTGATGATAAATATCCAGATAATCGGTTCTGAGTCTTTTCAGACTAAGATCTAAATGTTCGAGGAATGTTTTCTTGTCTCGAGCGGGGGATTTGGAAGCCAGAATAACCTGATTCCTTCTTTCTTCAAGAGCCTCGCCGATTTTCTCTTCACTATCCCCATAAACATGGGCGGTATCAATGAAGTTTATTCCTAAATCCAGGACTTGTCTGACCAATTTCACCGCATCGCTCCTTCTCAGCCGCATAATAGGAATACCCCCCATCCCGATCTGAGTTACCCAAAGATTACTCTTTCCCAGACGTACCTTACGCATTTTTTCTCCTTAAAGAGCTCTGTACTTCCCCCACCACTTTTTATACTAAAATCCTCTACCTTTCTTTTTGCTGCTGTGAATCTGCATAATTACCTTTTCAAAGTATACTTTATTTTGGGAGTGCATCAAGAAGAAACTAGGTGTCTGTACCGCGGGTCTTGCTCTGGGCACACCAGGAAGTGCCCAAATTTGACGAATTTTGGAAATCATGCTATATTCCGTATGGGATTTTACTGCATTATTAATCCAGAGATTATTCGGCATATCCGACCTCCATATTCCTATCATTAGCTAGATGGAGAGAAAAGTTGTGTCAAAGATGAGAGCGAAGATTTTAATTATTGAGGATTCCGAAAATGTCCGCAAGAGTTACGGCGAGCTTCTCACTCATGAGGGATACAATGTTTTGGAGGCTAGACAGGGAGAAGAAGCGCTCGAAATGTTAACTCCACATCCCCATCTCCGAAAAAAAGGTATTTCCAGATACAGATTATCAATTATTCACTCGTTGTTCCTGTTAGGGTTCCTTTCCTAAGACAACATTCCTCTCTTTGACACAACCTGTATCTTTGTTTATGATATATTTGAAGAACGTAAATCCTGTTCCGGGAGGCTGAAATGGACAAAGAGTCACTACACTTTTTGGAAAGGTTATGTAATGCCTTTGGACCAGCGGGTTTCGAGAAAGAGCCCATAAAGATAACTCGAGAATACATCAAAAACTATGTAGATGAGATTACCTATGACAAGCTTGGTTCCCTGGTTTTCAAGAAAATGGGACAATCCAGAACTCCCATTGTTCTCCTTCCCGGCCATGTGGATGAAATAGGATTTGTCATTTCCGGCATCGATGAGAGTGGCTACCTAACCTTTAATACCCTGGGGGGGTGGTTTAGTCAGGTTCTTCTGGGACAAAGAGTCAAGATTAGAACCAAGAAGAAAGAGATCGAGGGAATAATTGCAGCAAAACCGCCTCACCTTTTGCCCCGTGAGCAAAGAGAAAAGGTGATAACCAAAGACAAGATGTTCATCGATATTGGATGTGCCAATCTCGATGAGGCAAAAGAAATGGGAATAAGAATCGGTGATCCTGTTGTTCCTGACTCCCGATTTTCTGTCATGGAAAAGGTTGTCTTTGAGGAGGGAAAAAAGAAAGGAAAGGTGAAACTGGGCATAGGAAAAGCCTTTGATGACAGAATAGGAGTTTTTGTTGCGGCAGAAGTTATCAGAATACTGTTTGAACAGAGAATCGAGCATCCCAATACTGTTCTGGGAGCGGCCACTACCCAGGAAGAAGTAGGACTTCGGGGAGCGAAAACCACGGCTTATGTGGCCAATCCTGATGTCTGTATTACTCTGGAGGTTGATATCTCAGGTGACGTTCCGGGAATAAAACCTCACCAGGCACCAGCAAAGATGGGTAGGGGTCCCTCCATTCTCACCTTTGATGCTACCATGATTCCCAATCAGTCTCTGAAAGAAACTGTTATTGATGTAGCCGAAGAGAACAAAATACCTTATCAGCTTTCTCAGACCTCTCGGGGAGGCACAGACGCCGGCGCTATCCACATCCACGGGGTAGGGTGTCCCAGTCTGGTAGTAGGAATTCCCACCAGACACATTCACTCCCACGCAGGTATTCTCAGTCTTGAAGACGTGGAAAATTGTATCAGACTAATAATAGAAGTAGTCAAAAAATTGGATGAGAAAACGGTAGCCGAGTTTACCGGTGCATAAATGAACGATGACAGCCACCATCAAGTCACTTTTGATCCAAGTCGGATCTCTTTCTCCGGACTAATGAGAAGTACTCTATCCTGCTCCTTATCCTCGGCAGCCAGAAGCATACCCTCACTTTTTACTCCTCTAATGAGAGCCGCCTCGAGGTTAGTAAAGACGATGCACAACTTATCCTCCAGTTCTTCCTTTTTATAATAGGGCTTTAAACCGGCCACCAACCATCTTTCTTCGCTGCCCAGATCCACCCTTAGGAGATAGAGCCTGTCCGCTTGAGGATGATCCTTAACCTCCTTGATTCGTGCCACTCTAAGATCTAGTTTCTGCCATTCTGAGAAAGCTACTGTCCTCTCATTCGACATTGTATCCTCCCTTTTAATCAGCCTTGAGGATTCTGATTTCTAAAGTCCATGGCTTTTCTCATTATTCTTAAAGAACCTGCATTCTAATGAGGGATTTTTTTCCTTAAGGTGGCTGCTATAATGCTCCTTCGAGGAATGTCCTTCGGTACACATATAAATCTCTCCACTTCAAGGTATGAGTGAATTCTTAGTATGTGAGGTTAATTTAACAGATCTAATGGGACTGTCAACATTGACTACCGCCTCAAATCTGCTATCTTTATAGTAATAACTGAGGGAAGCATTTCGTATAAGTAGAACTTTCTCAGCTAATGTCGCCCAAGAATAGATGAGGAGGAGGTGAGATGTATGTTCTGGAAAGCTAAAGATCCAGTTTGTGGAATGAAGGTGAAAAAGGAAAAAGCCGCCGCCAAGGGAGAGCATAAAGGCAAAGCCTACTATTTCTGCTCCACTGCCTGCAAGGAAAAATTTGAGAAGGAACCCGAAAAATATACGAAAGGCAGCTAAGGGCAATCTTACTACACCGTAGAGCTTCTTGATCAGGAGGGCAAGGTAGTGGGAGAAGAGGTCTACAGGCAGCTTCATACCCGTCGATAAGAGCCTGCCATAGCTTCCTCTAACAACTAAAGCTTAAGCTATCTTTTATGACCAAGAGATAATCTCTTCAAGGATAACTTCCCGGTAGAGATGCTCCCAGCAAAGGAAAATTAGCTGGGAGGGGAGAGGAATCTTGGGTAAAGGAGGGTAATTATTGCCAAAGATAGAGGAGCTTGCCAGGAGAGCTTCTTCTTGCAGCGGAGATGAGTTTTCTTGTCTCATGCATGGAGTAAGCCACTCTCTCAAAGAGGAGAAATCCAGAGCCTTAGTTAATGGAATAAAGAGGAAGGGGGGTCTGATTTACCTTCCATCAAAGGGACGGGTATTGGTCATTGGTGATTTGCATGGGGACCTGGAGAGTCTTGTTTTTATTTTGAAGGCCAGCAATTTTATAGAGAGACTGAAAAGCGAAAATCAGGTATACACTGTTTTTCTGGGTGACTATGGCGACAGAGGCTCCTATTCTCCCGAGGTCTACTACCTAGTTTTAACCCTTAAGAGTATGTTTAAAGAAAAGGTGATAATGCTCAGGGGAAATCACGAGCCACCTAAGGATATGGAATTTCATCCCCACGATCTACCATATTTTCTAAGAAGCAGATTTGGAGTGAACTGGCAAAAAATCTACGGTGACCTGCGTCAGTTATTTGATCTTCTCTACCATAGCGCTGTAGTAGAAGGAAAATATTTGATGCTTCATGGGGGTCTTCCTGAAAACATCATCTCTCTTTCTGATATTGCCTGGGCTCATGAAACCCACCCAGCCAGGAGTCATCTGGAAGAGATTCTATGGAGTGACCCAGGGGAGGCAGAGACAAGCTATCCTTCTCCCCGAGGGGCGGGCAGGATCTTCGGTAGAGAAGTAACCCGTACTACATTGGATCGGCTGGGCGTAAAGACTCTCATTAGAAGTCATGAGCCGTGCGATGGGATAGCAGTGCAACAGGAAGGTAGGGTACTTACACTCTTTTCCCGGAAAGGTCCTCCCTATTATAATTCCCAGGCAGCTTACCTGGAGATAGATTTAACTAAAGAAGCCATGGATGCCTATAGGCTGGCCAGGGAGGCTCGCCGTTTTTGAACTCACGATTTCTGAAAAACCAAGATTCTTCCTACATAAGGAAGGTATAATTTGAAGCTAGAAGGAAGCCTACCTCTGACCCAGATTATCTCCGAGCCTATAACCCTGGATTATCTGGACAATTCATCCAAGCTGAGAGAATTTTTCCCTGCTCATTTTACCCAAAGAAAACCGAGAAAGTTCAAGATAGATAGGAAAATATTAGCAAAATATCTCAGGGACTATAATGAAAAAATGAATGCTCCTTCCAGGGTAATGGAAAACATCGACAGTCTCTTGGATGAGGATGTCTACGTGGTAGTCACGGGTCAGCAGCCCGGTATATTTGGCGGACCCCTTTATACCATTTATAAAGCCTTCTCCGCTATTATCATCTGCAATAGACTCTCCCATGGCGGGCGAAGATTTGTTCCTCTTTTCTGGAATGCGTCCGAGGATCATGATCTCTCCGAGGTAGAACATATCTACTTAATGAACAAGAATAGACCCTGCAAGATTCATTTCTCTATTAAAGGAGGTTCAAGAAGTGCTTCTGAGGTCAAGCTGGACCCCCGGGAAATGGAGAAAGTCATTCAGAGAATAGACGAAGTTAGCCCCCAGAGCGAATTCAAAGATAAGATTCTTAAGAATCTCAAGCTTTTAGCCGGACGGTCGGAAAACCTGGGAGATTTTTTCTCCCGCCTCCTTTTATTTTTTTTAGGAGAAGAGGGTCTGGTTCTCATAGAACCCAGGATTTTGAGACCTTTAATGATTCCTCTTTTTAAAAAAATGATCCAGCACCCTCTCCGGTCCACGGAGCTTATCAATCAGATGGCAGCCCAACTCAAGAAAAGGGGATACTCTCCCCGAATTCATAAGATGTCCCATCTTTGCAATTTTTTTCTCAAGAGAAAAAGAGTTACATACAATGGGAAGTTTTTCGTTGAGGAAAGGCCCTTTTCTTCCCAGGATCTATTAAAGAGGCTGGAGGAAAATCCTTTTGACTTTAGTTCCAATGTAGTCACCAGACCCATCACCCAGGATTATACTCTCCCCACCTATGCCTATGTGGCTGGACCCTCTGAGATAGCCTACTTTGCCCAATTGGGAAAGATATACCATGAATTTGGAATAGAAATGCCTCTGCTTTATCCCCGCTTCGGGGCCACCATTCTGGAAAATAAGGTGGCAAAAATCATCAAAAAGTATCATCTTGATATTCTCGATCTAAAATCTCCCACCTCTTTGATTAAAAAACTGTTAAAAAAGGAAGTAAAGCCTCTCTTTAGTTCTGCGAGAGGTGATATTTCTAAGGCTTTATTGTCTCTGGGACAAGCTGCTAGCCAGGTCGATAAGACTTTAGAGGATTCCTTTGAAGCCTCACAAAAAAAGATCTTTAGGGAAATTGACTCTTTAGAGAAGAGGGTTGTAAGGAGCTTAGAAAAACAAAACTCTCTTATGAAATCTCAGATATACAACGCAGCCGAGAATCTTTTTCCTCTAGGAGATCTACAGGAGAGAAAAATCAACCCTTTAGAGTATCTCATAAAATTTGGCTATGACTTCCTGAAGGTGATTCAGGGAAAGTTTTCTTCTTCTAGTTATGGCGAGCACAGGATCATCACCTTTCCTGGCTAGTGCCTGCCTAACCCAAAAGCATATTAATAATCCTTTTTAAGATGAGGAAAATGAAGATCGGGATTGTTTGCTATCCTACGTATGGAGGAAGTGGCGTCATCGCTTCTGAACTGGCCATCCACCTGGCGAGAAAGCATGAGATTCACCTTATCTCCTATGCTCCACCGGTAAGGCTAAATATGAAAGCACACAGTGTGTTTTTCCATAAGGTCAATGTTCGCTCCTATCCGCTGTTCAATTATACTCCTTATACTCTGGCTTTGGCTTCCAAGATTGTAGATCTCATCAGAAAAAAAAGATTGGAGCTTCTTCATGTCCATTATGCTATTCCTCATACCAGTTCTGCTTATCTGGCCAAAAAGGCTCTGGGTAAAGACATAAAGATTGTTACTACCCTCCATGGGACAGATGTTCATCTGGTGGGACTGGATCCTTCCTATAAGCCCATTGTTGAGTTTAGCATGCAGCAATCTGATAGGCTAACGGCTGTCTCAGAATCCTTGAAAAGACAGACTCTGGAGAAGTTTAACATAGATAGGGAAATAGAGGTTATCTATAACTTTGTTGATTCCGAAAAGTACAAAAGAGAATCTCAGAATGAGAGTAAGGAGAAGCTCATCTGTCATGTGTCCAATTTCCGACCAGTTAAGAGAGTGCTGGATGTGGTCCGGATCTTTGGGAGGGTGGTCAAAAAAATTCCCTGCCGGCTCTGTCTGGTAGGACAGGGACCTGATAAATCCTCCGTCCAAAAGCTGGTTAAGAAGCTGGGTTTAAAGAATAAGGTGGAATTCTTAGGCAATATGCGGGATACCTCTCGGATCTTAAGGAAATCCCACCTGTTCCTTCTACCCTCAGAGCAGGAGAGTTTTGGGTTGGCGGCTCTGGAGGCTATGAGCTGCGAGGTTCCGGTGGTGGCCAGTAGAGTAGGGGGTCTGCCGGAGGTCATCCGGCATGGAATAGATGGCTATTTGATAGAAGTGGGCGACCTGGAAGAGATGGCCAACTGCTCACAGCAAATTCTCAGAAATGAGGCATTACGGAGAAGGCTGGGCTGTGAGGCAAGAAGAAGAGTTCTGGGGAAATTTAGTCCCCAGAGAATTGTTCCTCAATACGAGAGTCTTTACCAAGGAACTTTAGCAAAATAGACAGCATTAGGATGAAGATAACAGTGAGAGAAGAGACTACCGGCAGGCTCAGCTTGATAATGCTCTCTCACGGCCTCGTCCATGTTTTTCTCACTAGCCTGGCTGCTGTTCTACCTCTGATCAGGTTGGAATTTAGACTTTCCTACACCCAGATAGGACTCTTTACCTTTGCTTTGAGTATTATCACCGCTGCAGCCAGCATTCCCATGGGATTCATCTCCGAGCGGGTGAATAGACTGAAGCTTATCTCTTCCATGTTCTTCCTCATGGCAATTCCGGCTAGTTTCCTGATGGCGGTGAGGAACCTGGCTTTAGTTCTTCTACTCTTTGGCCTTTTGTGGCTATGTCTAAGTGTTTTTCATCCCACCGCCCAGGCTTATCTTTCCTCCCACTATCCAGACAGACGCGGGGAAATATTTGGACTCTACGAGGTGGGGGCTAGTTCGGGTATGATTATGGCTCCAGTGATAGCGGCCTGGCTGGCATCCATCTGGGGGTGGAAATCGGTATATGGAATTTATGCCCTACCAGCTATTTTTGTAGCTCTGGGAGTTTATAAAATAGCTGGTGAGGAGGCCTTCCCTCGCCAAAAGGAAAAGTCAAGGTTAGGGACAGAGTTCTTGCGTGGTCTCAAGAGAATTTTGACCCATCGAAGGCTAAAGTTTATCTATATGGCTCATGGCCTTTATGCCATTATTTTTGCTACGGCGGCATTGTATCTTCCCATATTTATGGTAGATGTCCATGGGTTCGGTGTACTGCAGGCAGCATATATGCTTACCTTTTTTTTCCTTGGGGGCGCCTTGGGTAGGATATTGGGAGGGAAATCCTCGGATCGATGGGCTAGAAACAGAGTTATGGGATTAGCCTTTCTTCTTCTCGTTCCTTTCCTCATTCTGATTTCTTTAGCCACAGGAGGGGTTATTCTCATTGTTCTTTCATTCGGCGCTGGACTCACATCTCATATGATTCTGCCTGTGGTTACCGCCTATATCGGTGACAATGCTCAAGGAGAAATGGGTCTCACCTATGGTATGCAGTCCCTGGTGGGGTTCGGTTTTGGAGCTATATCCCGCCTCATAGCAGGAGCCCTGGCCGATCTTTGGGGGATTGCAATTATCTTCTGGATGCTGGCGGGGATATCCCTTGTAGGTGTTGTTTGCAGTTTCTTCTTGCTTGAGAGAAATGGTTAACATCTTCCTCGAGAATCCATTCCTCCAGCTCTCCTTAGTCCTTTCTGAAGTGACAACCCTGGGATTTCTTATTCCGCAGGGCAGCTATGGT
>JAUVZN010000096.1 GCA_030602545.1 Candidatus Aerophobota bacterium | reverse complement strand
GACAGCATTTGTTAGAAATCGTTTGCGTTCCCAGAAAAAATCATGGTGATGAGCAATAGTGGGAATTCGTGTCTCAGCTATTACCTCAGTAATAGCAAGTCCCAGAGGGATATTCAGAGGAATGGTAAGAGCGTTTTCTGGTACAAGAAGATCGATTTTAAAGCCTCTGATAAATTCGTAAATATACTTCTTAAGTTTATTTTTCATCTGGTGGATTTTTCTAGTGATGGATGGCTCTCTGGTTTTGACACCGAAACATCCACGGGATATCTCTCGAATTTCGGGATGTTCGAAATATGCCTCTTCTGCTAGGAGTGATCTTTGATCCGCCTCATCTAACTTACCAGCCATATAAAAGCAGCGATGACCTTCATCTTGAAGGATTCTGGCCCACTTTGCTGTTTCCAGAGAAACTCCATCGGTTCCGGCAAGCCGGGTAGAAATAAATCCGATATTCTTTGCCTTTTTCTTTCTTGTTGCATTATTTCCCATTTTTGAAACTCCCTGGGGAGGCTAAAAGAGATCTTATCTTCTCCAGAGCTCCCTATCCAGACACCTGTACTGAAGGGCTTCAGAGATATGGGAGGTAAGAACCTTTTCCTCTTTTTCCAGATCAGCAATAGTGCGGGATATCTTAAGAACCCTGTGGTAGGCTCTGGCAGAAAGACCAAGTTCAGAGATGGCTGAGCGAAGAAGCTGTTTTGCCTCAGGCTGGGGAAGAGAAAACTTTTCTATATCTCGATGACTCATCTGAGCATTGGAGAAAAGATGAGCTCCCTGGAATCGCTTAAGTTGAATTTTTCTTGCTTCATTTACCCTCTCCTTTATCTTAAGGGAAGACTCTCCCACACCTTTTCCCAGAAGATCCTCTTTTCTCACCGCAGCTACCTGAATATGCATATCAATCCGATCTAAAAGTGGACCGGAGATTTTATTAAGATGTTTCTGAATCTCCAGGGGAGTACAGCTGCACTCCCTGCGGGCATCACCGAAGTAGCCACAAGGACAAGGATTCATGGCACCTACCAGCATAAAGCGGGCCGGATAGGTTACTGAGGTCAGGGTCCGGGAAACAGTTATCATTCCATCTTCCAGCGGCTGGCGCAGGGACTCCAGGACATGGCGAGGGAATTCGGAAAGCTCATCCAGAAAGAGAACACCGTTATGGGAAAGAGAGATTTCCCCGGGTCGAGGAACCCTTCCTCCTCCAACAAGGCCAGCTTCGGAGACAGTATGGTGAGGACTTCGAAAGGGGCGAGCACCAATGAGAGGCTGGTTCATCCCTAAAAGGCCGGCTACAGAGTAAAGTTTGGTTGTCTCTATGGCTTCTTCCAGGGTGAGATCAGGAAGAATGGTAGGAAGACGGCGGGCCAGCATGGTCTTCCCAGCTCCAGGAGGACCTATCATAAGTATATTATGAGCCCCTGCGGCGGCTATCTCCAGAGCTCTTTTGACATACTCCTGACCTTTTACCTCAGAGAAATCTACCTCATAGGTTGAGGTTTCCCCTAACACCTCCTCCAGGTCGCAGCGGTAAGGAGAAAGAGAGATCTCACCCCTTAAGAACTGAACTGCCTGGGTAAGACTTTTCACAGGAAAGACATCTACTTCTCTTACTACGGCTGCTTCCCTGGCGTTAGCCTCCGGAAGGATGAGAGATCTTCCTCCTTCTTCTTTGGCCTTAAGGGCAATGGGAAGTGCTCCATTAATGCGGCGCACTGATCCATCCAGAGCAAGCTCCCCCAGAATGGAGTAGTTAGGAAGCTCATCCTTCTTCAGCGCCCCGGTGGCTTTAAGAATGCCTAAGGCTATGGGTAGATCAAGGGAGGACCCTTCTTTTTTGATATCAGCCGGGGCTAGATTTACCGTGATTCTTCTTAAAGGAAAATCAAACTGGGAGTTTTTTATGGCGGAGGTGACTCTTTCTCTAGCCTCCTTTACCGCCACATCAGGAAGACCGACGATATTGAACCGGGGAAGACCCCGGGCAAGATCTACCTCCACCTCCACCGTATAGGCATCTATTCCAAGAAGAGAGCTAGAGTAAACTTTGGCCAGCATTATATCACCTTCTGCCTTGAATCTATAGGAGCTTGGTGGGTATGTCAAGCTCTCACTTCGATTACCTGATCCAACGGCTTGACACGACGTAAAAGCAGTTAGCCCCATCGTTTAGGTATTGATCCAGGCACCCTTGGCAGGTAGGAGAGGGGTAAGAGCTAACCTCAAGAGGAACTGCTCAAAAGACTAAATGTTTTCTTGAGGAAAGAATTTAAAAAGCATAATTTCTCATCCAGCGATTCTCAAGTTCTACTCTCTTTTCTCCAATAGTGCTTCCATTAATGGTTTAAGCGAAGGGATATCCTCTTCTACTGTTTTCCACAAAATTTCAATATCTACCCCAAAATATTCTTGAATCATCCTGTCTCTCATTCGCGCCATTTTCTTCCAAGGAACTGATGGATATTTATCTCTAATAGATTTAGGGATATTCTTTGTAGCCTCTCCAATGACCTCGATACTTCTAATAACTGCGTTTATTGTTTTTTTATCCTTGGTAAAATCCTCAGAATCCATATTTTCAATGAAGGACTCTATATCTTTTATAGAATCAAGTATATCTTGGAGGTAATCTCTATAATCGCGCCTTTTCATAAGTAGACAGTTTCCTTAAGGATGTGTTCACCAATATGCGGCTTCAACGCTTTCTTAGATACAAGGTCTACTTTTGCAGGAAGCAGGTTTTCAAGATATTCTTCCAGATCCATAAATTGAAAAAAGCCTATCGCCTCCTCAAATTCCACCAGAATATCGATGTCGTTTACTTTCTTTTTCTTTCTAACACAGGAGCCAAAAATACCTATCTTTTTCACCTTATACTTTTGTTTTAACTCTGCCTTATGTTTTGCTAAAATGTTTTTTATCTCCTCAAGGGTTTTCATATTTTCTTCACCACCAGATTAAAGATTTAATAGCTAATTTTACCTTTTTTAATAAGTCTATAAGTGTTATTGGGGGCTGGCGGCTCTCATAAATATCTTTTGGCTTTATAGTTCCTAGTTTAAATTTAGTCCCTCCAGGGAAAGCTGTCAAGAAAATATGCTAATTCGCCTCCTGACCTTTTACCTCAGAGAAATCTACCTCATAACTTGAGACCTCTTTTACCGCTACATCAGGAAGACCCACGATATTGAAGCGGGGAAGGCCCCAGGCAAGCTCAACCTCCACTTCCACCGTATAGGCATCTATTCCAAGAAGCGAACTGGAGTAAACTTTGGCCAGCATTATATCACCTTCTGCCTTGAATCTATAGGAGCTTGGTGGGTATGTCAAGCTCTCTTCAGGGTTTATCCAAGGATTGGATATAGGGTCCGGTGCTCTATCAGGTTAGGGAGCTTTCCTTAAGAATCTTCCCTCTTTTTAACTTTTAATAATGATTGGTTTTTGTGACTCTCTAGCTGCTTCCTCTCTGAAGGATTTATACTCTGGATATTGAGTAAGATCTATCTTGGTTTCCTTTCTCTCTAAGAGTCCCTGGTAGAAAATAGCTCCCTCAACCTCCCGATAGCTGGACTTGAAAGAAGTGTAGGGCAGTTCTAAGCTGACATCCTCAGGAAGGTATTGAATGTAAAATTGGGCAGGAACATGAATCTCGGCCTTGTCTACCGATAGGGAACTGGTACTGAAGACTACAGGGTAGGTCCTTTTCTCTTTTCCCACTATTTCCACATCCATCTCCACACCGGGAATAGTAAATAGCCAGACATCCCCTGTCTTTTTTAGATACTCAGGAGCT
>JAUVZN010000089.1 GCA_030602545.1 Candidatus Aerophobota bacterium | reverse complement strand
ATGTTCCAGTCCTCTCATTATCTTAAAACATGTCCTGCCAAATTCTATTTATCCCATGCTGATTCTGGCTTCCCTAGATATAGGAGCGGTGGTTCTGGTCGCCGCGGCCTTGAGCTTTCTGGGTCTGGGGGCTCCGGTAGGTTATGCTGACTGGGGACAGATGGTGAGCTTTGCTCGAAACTGGATTGTGGGGCCACCCAAAAACCCTCTTGCATACTGGCATACCATCACCATTCCTGGACTCTTCATGCTCTTTTTCGTTCTGGGATGGAACCTTCTGGGAGATGCCTTTAGAGATATCCTGGACCCGCGCCTGAGAAGGAGATAGATCGTGCCGAAACTGCTAGAAGTAGAAGATCTAAAGATGAATTTTTACACCTACGAGGGAATTGTTCAGGCTTTGGATAGGATCAACCTTAATGTTAGAGAAGGAGAGATTCTGGGTCTGGTAGGAGAAACCGGCTGTGGAAAGAGCGTGACCGCCCTTTCTATCCTCAGGCTCATTCGCCCTCCGGGAAGGATAGAGAAAGGCAAGGTAATTTTTCGGATGAAGGATAGATTAGATGAGTCAAAACAGGGTATGAACCTGCTGGATCAGGATGAGGTCTTCATGCAAAAGGTAAGGGGAAATGAGATTTCCATGATCTTTCAGGAGCCCAGTGCCGCCCTAAACCCTGTTTACTCTATCAGGGATCAAGTTTCGGAAAGTTTTCTTCTCCACCGGGAAAAAGAGCTCTGCCAGAAGGCACTTAAAAGAATTGAGGAGGATATCAAAAAAGAAACCTTCTTTCTTAAGAAAGCTATCCTTAAGATGGAAAGAGGAATCTACCTCAAGATGATAGAGAATCCCTCTTCTTTTTTCCTCAAATTCCTCTCTTTTATTCCCGGGGTGAGAAGGTATAATCGAAGAGTTCTTGAGGAAGCAAAAATAGAATCCATTGAAATCTTAAGGATATTGGGCATATCCCATCCTGAAGAAGTTGTAATGAGGTATCCTCATGAGCTCAGTGGTGGAATGCAGCAGCGGGTAGTCATTGCTATGGCCCTGGCCTGCAATCCCACACTTCTTATTGCTGATGAGCCTACTTCTAACCTTGATGTAACTATTCAGGCGCAAATACTGGATTTAGTGAGAAAGCTCAGGCAGGAATTTGGCTCATCTATTCTCTTCATTACTCACGATCTTGGAGTGGTGGCTGAAATGTGTGAGAGAGTGGTAGTCATGTACGCCGGCCATATCGCAGAGGTAGCTCCGGTTCGTTCTCTTTTCCAAAAACCTCTTCACCCTTATACGCAAGGCCTCTTGAAGTCAGTTCCCCGACCCGGAAGAAAAGATCGCCTTCAGAGTATCAAAGGCAGCGTGCCCAATCTTATATCTCCTCCCTCTGGATGTCGTTTTCATCCTCGCTGCCCCTCTGTAATGACCAGGTGTTCCGGCGCCAAGCCCTCCCTCAAGGAGATAGAGAAGAACCGCCTCGTGGCCTGTTATCTTTATCACCAAGAGACAGAGAAAAATGATACTTGAAACCCGAGATCTTAAAAAATATTACCCCATTACCGGTGGGATATTTAAGAAAGAGGTCGGCCAGGTCAAGGCGGTTGACGGAGTGAGTTTGAAAATTGAGAGGGGGGAATGTCTGGGATTGGTTGGTGAGTCGGGCTGCGGAAAAACCACCTTTGGCAAAACTCTTTTGAGACTGCTTGATCCCACCTCTGGACATATCTATTTTGATGTCCCTGAAGAAGTGAAAGTTAGAACAGGCGAAAAGGAAAGAAGGCATGATTTAGCCACCTTCAAAGGTAGGAGATTGAAAGACATGAGGAAGAGAATGCAGATAGTCTTTCAGGATCCCTCCTCTTCCTTAAATCCACGGATGCTCATTAAGGACACTGTAGGTGAACCTTTGAAAGTTCATGGCCTGGCCAGGGGCCTTGAGTTAAGGAAGAGGGTGCTGGAGCTTCTCAATCGGGTAGGTCTCACCTCTGATCACCTCTTTCGCTATCCCCATGAATTTAGCGGTGGTCAAAGGCAGAGAATCGCTATAGCCAGAGCTCTGGCCACTGAACCGGACCTCATTGTTCTGGACGAGCCAACTTCTGCTCTGGATGTTTCAGTTCAGGCTCAGATTCTTAACTTACTCCAGGATCTTCAAAAACAGTTTGGTCTCACCTACCTTTTTATCACTCACCATCTTCTGGTGGTGGAGTACATCAGCCACAGGATCGCGGTGATGTATCTGGGGAGAATTGTGGAACTGGCTCGTACCAAGGGATTATTTGAAAATCCTCTTCATCCTTACACCCAGGCCCTTCTTTCTGCCATCCCTATTCCTGATCCTGAAGTCAGGAGTCATCGAACCATCCTCAAGGGAGACGTACCCAGCCCCATTGATCCTCCTTCTGGTTGTGTTTTTCGTACCAGGTGTTTCATGGCTGCCAGGGAATGCAAGGAGAGAATACCTGATCTTGTCTCCCTCGGAGATGAGCATTACGTTGCCTGCCACCGGGTGAGATCAAAAAGCAGAGAGCCAGCTCATCCCTCACAAAACGACGTAAAAAGATAAAACCAGTCTCCCGTCTTAGAAGAATCAAATGTAACTGAACAATCACATCAAATCCCGGAGTTGACAAGAAAGAAAGAGATATGGTATAATTTCATCAAATTTCGTCTTAAGAGGTAAATTATGTTTCATCTGGCTGACCCTAAAGATATTAAAGAGGGAAAAATTACCGATGTCTACTTTGAGAGAACGGTGAAAATCATTCAGGCGAAGGGAATAGACAGAAGGGTAACCGCAGAAGTCAGAGCTAGCCAGCTTCCTGCCTCTTACCCCTGGGCTGTCCTGGCTGGACTAGACGAGGTTCTCACTCTTTTTGAGGGAATAAAGGCTAAGCTCTGGGCTATGCCCGAAGGCACCTTCTTTCACTCTTTCGAGCCAGTTTTAGTAATAGAGGGAAACTACAGTGATTTTGCTAAATATGAAACACCCCTTCTGGGGTTTCTCTGTCAAGCTTCTGGAGTAGCCACCCGGGCAGCCAGATGTAAAAAGGCTGCTGGAGACAAACTCATCTATCATTTTGGAGCCAGAAGAATGCACCCGGGGATAGCCCCTATGATTGACCGAGCCTCCTTCATCGGCGGATGCGATGGAGTAGCTGTAAGCAAGAGTGCCCAGGAGCTAGGGGAAGAGCCCATTGGAACTATTCCCCATGCTCTCGTTCTCCTGGTAGGAGATACGGTTAAAGCGACCCGAGTTTTCGATGAAGTTATTGAACCCGAAGTTAAACGGGTAAGCTTGATAGATACTCTGGGAGATGAGAAGTTCGAGGCCCTGAGAGTAGCTGAAGAATTGGGGAAGGATCTCTTTGGCGTAAGACTAGATACCCCCTCTTCCAGAAGAGGGGACTTCCTGCAGCTTCTCAAAGAGGTAAGGTGGGAACTGGATCTCAGAGGATTCAATAAGGTAAAGCTCTTCGTCTCCGGAGGGATAGATGAGGAAAAGATCAACCAGCTAAATC
This sequence comes from Candidatus Aerophobota bacterium, assembly GCA_030602545.1. Classification (GTDB taxonomy): domain Bacteria; phylum Aerophobota; class Aerophobia; order Aerophobales; family AE-B3A; genus SOJT01. The sequence continues at coordinate 786 of JAUVZN010000089.1, read as the reverse complement.
AAGTAGCAGACGCCTTTGGAGTAGGCACCTGGATAAGCAATGCCCCGGTTATAGATTTCGCTCTGGATATAGTTGAGATGGAGGGAAGACCCTTTGCCAAAAAAGGTAAATGTTCAGGCACAAAGCAGGTATGGCGGTGCTCATCCTGTGATTCCACCCTCATCCTTCCTAGAGGAAAGAGAGCTGAGAGGTGCTCCTGTGGTGGAGAAATGTTCCCGCTGCTCAAACCTATGATAGAGGAAGGCAAAATAGTCAAGAAAATCCCCTCAGCTCAGAGGCTCAGGGATTATGTTCTGGAGCAACTTCAGAATTACTCTCTGTTCTTTAGCGACAGGATGTGAGAAAGGGGGAGCAGGCCCGACTTGCTCGAGCGAAGCGAGAGTCAGCTTTGCTGATCGGGTCGTTGAGGGGGCATTCCGAAGGAATCGGCGAAGCCCATTTTTCCCCCTCAAATATCTTAAGGAGAAAAAGATGCCTTTGGTTGTCCAGAAATTCGGAGGCAGCTCAGTAGCTACTCTGGATAGAATCAGGAAGGCAGCCATACGAATAATCGATAGTAAAAAAGAAGATACTCATCTAGTGGTGGTGGTTTCAGCTATGGGGGATACCACCGATGAGCTGTTATCCCTTGCCTCCAGAGCCAACCCTGATCCTCCCAAAAGAGAGGTGGATCTCCTTTTATCCACGGGGGAAATCGTCTCCTGCGCTCTTTTGAGTATGAGCCTCAACTCCCTAGGAGCCGAGGCGGTGGCTTTTACCGGACTTCAGGGAGGAATCATCACCGAT